>JAXDHC010000455.1:0-4311 GCA_034664705.1 Solirubrobacteraceae bacterium | reverse complement strand
GTCACGTTCGGCTTCCACACCGCCGTGCAGATCGCCACGGACGCGATCGACCGCCTGCACACGACCGCCGAGTCGCACAACCGCGTGATCGTCGTCGAGGTGATGGGCCGCCACGCCGGCTGGATCGCCGCCTACTGCGGCATCGCCGGCGGCGGCGACGTGATCCTCGTGCCCGAGCGACCGTTCGACATCGACGAGGTATGCGAGCGGATCAAGCGCCGCCACGCCGGCGGGCGGACGTTCTCGATCGTCGTCGTCTCCGAGGGCGCCGTCCCGCGGGACGGCAGCGGCCTGACCACCGTGGGCGGCGAGACCGACGCGTTCGGCCACGCGCGCCTCGGGGGCATCGGCGTCGCGCTCGAGGGCGAGATCGAGCGGCGCACCGGCTTCGAGACGCGCATGACGATCCTCGGCCACGTCCAGCGCGGCGGCACCCCGACGGCCTACGACCGCGTGCTCGCGACGCGCTTCGGCGTCCGGGCGGTCGAGGCGGTCAGCGAGGGGCGCTTCGGCACGATGGTGGCCCTGCGCGGCACCGACATCGTGCTCGCGAACCTCGAGGAGGCGGTCGCCGAGCCCAAGCTCCTGGACCCCGCGCTCTACGACGTCGCCGAGGTCTTCTTCGGCTGACGACGGGCGCGGCGGCGCCGTTCCTGACGGGTAGGTCAGCGGCGTTCCTCGGGTACCCTGCGGCCAGATGCGCATGCTGCTCACGGTCCTCCTCGCGACCGCCACCGCGTTCGGGCTGACGGCGTGCGGGGGGCAGAAGGAGACCGAGAAGCGCAACGCGTACGCCGACGCGGTCAACCGCGCGCAGAACAACTTCGCGCAGAGCTTCCGCAGCCTCTCGAGCCGCATCAGCTCGACGACGACGCCCAACCAGGGGCGCCGGACGCTGCAGGGATTCGAGGACGCGGTGGACAACGTCGTCACCGACCTGCGGGCGATCGACGCGCCGGCCGACGTGCAGCCGCTGCACCGGCGGCTGATCGACGAGATGACCGGCTACGGGCGCGAGATCCGCACGGCGAAGCGGGCGTTCGCTTCGAGCGCGCCCCAGCGCATCCTCGACGCCCAGAAGGCGCTCGTGCGGGCGACGACGCGCATCAGCGGCCGCATCAACCGCACGATCGCGGCGATCAACCGCGAGCTGCAGACGTAGGGCCGCGCATGTCGCCGTTCTGGCTCTGGACCCAGGCACTCATCGTGCTGTTCGTGGTGATCGGCATGATCGTCGCCGCGGTCAAGCTCCTCTGAGCGCGTCGCCGCGCGAGCGCCGGGCCGGTCAGCGCGGGGCGCCGAGCGCCGCGGTGGCGTCGACGAGCCCGGCGCCGTAGTAGCGGTCCGGCCCCGGCGCGCCGAGGTCGCGCGCCGTCGCCTTCAGGCGCTGCTCGACGGCGGCGGGCGTCGGGTTCGGCCCGAGCGTGCGCGCGGCGAGCAGGAGGGCGATGACGCCGGTGACGTGCGGCGCCGCCATCGACGTGCCGCGGTAGTCGTCGGGCACGACGAACCGGCCCGGCGACGCGCGCCGGAACGTGACCTGGGCGATGTTGCGCCCCGGCGGCACGTCGGCGCGACAGCTGGGATCGCCGGGGAGCGGCGCGTCGGCGCCGCCGCCGGGCGCGACGAGGTCGAGGCCCGCGCCGTGGTTGGAGTAGTCGCCGAGGCAGCCGTGCTCGGTGCTGCCGCCCACGTAGATGATCGAGTCGGCGAGCCGCCGCGACGGCACGTCGCCCTGGGCGAGGTTGCCGGCGGCCGCCACGACGACCACGCCGCGGTTGTGGGCGTAGCGGATCGCCTCGCGGATCTCCGGCGCGGTCGTGATCGAGAGCGCGCGCGGCGGGAACGCCATCGGGTCGAAGAGCTCGATGGAGGCGTTGATGACCTGGGCGCCGCGATCGACGGCATAGCGGATGCCCTGCGCGATGCGGGCCGAGCCCGCGCCGCCGGACGCGTCGAGGACGCGGACCGGCAGGATGTCGGCCGCGTAGGCGACGCCGACCATCCCGTAGGCGTTGTTCGCCGACGCGGCGATGGTCGAGGCGACGAACGTCCCGTGGCCGTTGGCGTCGTTGGGGAACGAGTCGTTGGCGACGAAGTCGCGGCCCTTGAGCAGCCGCATGGGGGCGAGGTCGGGCGAGCGGCGCATCCGGCCGCGGTCCGCGTAGGCGACCCCCGTGTCGACGACCGCCACGCGAACCCGCCGGCCGCCCGGCGCGCCGGCCTGCCCGGCCAGGTCCCACGCGCCGCCGACGTTGATGCCGAACGGGCCGACGAGGTCCCACTGCTGCTGCTGCCAGCCGGCGGGCGGGCCGGCGGCCTGCGCGACGCCGGTGTCGTTCGGCGTGAACTGGGCGATCCGCGCCGGGTAGCTCGGCGTCGCCGACGCCACCTCGGGGCGGCGCGCCAGCCGCGCCAGGACCGTGTCGCGGGCCGTCGCGCCGGCGGAGCGCAGCAGCCCCGCGGCGCCGACGTGGTGGCGCGCCCGCCCGGCGCCGGCCGCCCGGGCCGCCCGGGCGCGCTCGGCGGCGCTGGTCCCCGGCGCGAAGCGCACGACGACCTCCGAGGCGGCCGTCGCGTGGCTCGGCGCCGCGGCATGGGCCGCCGGCGCGGCGGCGGCGACGCCCACGGCGGCGAGCGCCGGCAGGAGAACGGGCGCCAGCGAGAACAGGAGGCGGCGAGGAACGGAGCGGGACATGGAGGAGGCAGCGGGGCTGTACCCCGTATCGGCAAACAACGTGAGGGACTCGAAGTTTCTCAGCGGCGCAGACCGGGCGTGCCGGCAACGGCCACGCACGCGCCATCATGACGCCCGTGCCCGCCCGTCCCGACCCGCCCGACGACGCCGAGCTCATGCGCCTGGCGATCGCCCAGGCCGTGCTCGCCCTCGGCCACGACGACGTGCCGATCGGCGCCGTGGTCGTCCACGAGGGGCGGGTCGTCGGGGCGGGCCACAACGAGCGCGAGCTGCGCCAGGACCCCACGGCGCACGCCGAGGTCATCGCGCTGCGGGCGGCCGCGGCGGCGCTCGGCTCGTGGCGGGTGCTCGAGAGCACGCTGTACGTGACGCTCGAGCCGTGCGCGATGTGCGCGGGGGCGATCGTCCTCGCCCGCGTCCCCCGCGTCGTCTACGGCTGCACCGACCCCAAGGCCGGCGCGGCCGGCAGCGTGCTCGACGTCCTCGCCGAGCCGCGGCTGAACCACCGCCCAGAGGTCGTCGGCGGCGTCCTCGCCGGCCCGTGCGCCGCCCTGCTCACCGAGTTCTTCGGCGCCCGCCGCCGAGGCGCCGGCGGTCTGGTGCCACAATCGTCGGTCGATGAGCACGCCGACCGCTGAGACGGGCATCGACCTGAAGACCCTCGACGCGGTCCAGCAGCGGGTGCTCTGGCTCGCGACGAGCATCGTCCACCACGCAAACCGCGTCCGGCAGACGCCCTCGGGCGTGAAGGTCGGGGGCCACCAGGCCTCGTCGGCGTCGATCGTGAGCATCATGACGGCGCTGTACTTCCACCACCTGCGCGCGCCCGACCGCGTCTCGGTCAAGCCGCACGCGGCGCCGGTGCTGCACGCGATCGAGTACCTGCTCGGACAGCTTGACGCCGGCCACCTCACCGAGCTGCGCGCCTTCGGCGGCCTGCAGAGCTACCCGAGCCGGCTGAAGGACCCCGTGCCGGCCGACTTCTCGACGGGCTCGGTGGGCATCGGCGCGACCGCGCCGATCTGGAGCGCGCTGGCCCACCGCTACGTCGCCGGGCACTTCGAGGTCCCCCAGGGCGGCCGCCAGGTGTCGCTCGTGGGCGACGCCGAGCTCGACGAGGGCGCCGTCTGGGAGGCGATCGTCGACCCGGTCGTCCCGCACCTCGGCGAGGTGCTCTGGATCGTCGACCTCAACCGCCAGTCGCTCGACCGCGTGGTTCCCGACATCGCCGCGGGCCGCCTGGCCGCGATGTTCGAGGCGGCCGGGTGGCACGTGCTCACCGTCAAGTACGGCCGCCGCCTGGAGGAGATCTTCCCGCGCGACGGCGGCGTGGCGCTGCGCGGGCGCATCGACACGATGACCAACGAGGAGTACCAGCGACTCCTGCGCGCGCCCGCAGCCGAGCTGCGCGAGCGCCTGCCCGGCGACGGCGGCGCGCGCCGCGACGTCGCGCGCGTCATCGACGGCCTCGACGACCACGAGCTGACGGTGGCCATCCGCGACCTCGGCGGCCACGACCTCGGCTACCTGCTCGACGCGTATGCCGCCGCCGACGCCGTCACCGACCGCCCGTCGGTCGTCTTCGCCTTCACGATCAAGGCGTGGCAGCTGGC
>JAXDHC010000454.1:0-9844 GCA_034664705.1 Solirubrobacteraceae bacterium | reverse complement strand
AGCTCGCCGCGCCCGGGACGATCTACGACCAGCCCACGCTGCAGGTCCCCTACGGGCGCTACATCTCCGCCCACGCGTCCGAGCAGATCGCCGCCCGGGTCGTGATGGGCCTCGGGTTCATCGCGCTCACCTACGCGGTGACGTTCCTCGCCGCAGCGACCCGCGCCCGCCGGCCCGAGTTCGCCCGCTGGGCCTTCTACCTGCCGATCGTCGGCGGCGTGCTGTTCGCGGTCTCGTGGGTCGCGCTGGGCGTCGGGCGCGTGATCGACGCCAACGAGGTCGTCGACGGCGCCGGCACGATCGGCGCCGTGCAGGACCTCGGGGCGACCGGGCTCTCGCAGCTCAGCCGGGTGCTGCTCACGCCGGCGGCGCTCGCGCTCGCGGTCGGCGTCGTGCTGGTGTCGCTCAACGCGATGCGCGCCGGCCTGCTGACGCGCTTCATGGGCGCGCTCGGCATCGTCGTCGGCGTCTTCCAGGTCGTGCAGGTCGGCTCGTCGCTGCCGCTCGTGCAGACGTTCTGGGTCGGCGGCCTCGCATTGCTGTTCGCCGGCCGCCGCCCCGGCGGCGACCCGGCCGCGTGGCGCACCGGCCGCGCCGAGCCGTGGCCGAGTGCGCAGCAGATGGCCGCGCAGCGCAAGGCGCAGGCCGAGGCAGAGGCCGGCGGCGCAGCCGCCCCGGACGCCCCGGCCGCCCCCGCAGAGCCCGAGCGCGTGCCCGCCGGCGCGCACCCGGCGACCTCCAAGCGCAAGCGCAAGCGCCGCACCTAGCTCGCAAGGGGCGCAGGCCGCCGCCGGAAGGGGTATCACTCACCCCGGTACTGCCGGTTTCTCATAAAGGGGGAGAGCATGGCGGAGACGACGGCGCCTCAGGGAGGGGCGGCCGCGGACGATCACGTCCACGGCGTCGATTGGGAGGCGATCGAGGGATCGCCGGAGTTCCAGGAGCTCGTCCGCAGGAAGCGCGCTTTCGTGGTGCCCGGGACGATCTTCTTCCTCACGTA
Source organism: Solirubrobacteraceae bacterium (assembly GCA_034664705.1). Taxonomy (GTDB): domain Bacteria; phylum Actinomycetota; class Thermoleophilia; order Solirubrobacterales; family Solirubrobacteraceae; genus JAOPZW01. The sequence continues at coordinate 8,844 of JAXDHC010000454.1, read as the reverse complement.
CTACATGGCGTTCATCCTGCTCGCGGGCTACGCGGAGGACTTCATGGCCTCGTCGGTCTACGAGGGCCTGACGGTGGGCTACTGCCTGGCGCTGACGCAGTTCCTGATGGTGTTCGTGCTCGGGATCCTGTACCTGCGCAAGGCCGATCGCGTGTACGACCCGCTCGCCCAGCGCGTGCTGACGAAGGCGGGCGACGACGGCGGTGAGTCCGGCCGCGCGGCCGAGGGCCGCTTCGCGCGCCGCGAGGCGGACGCCGCGACCGGGAGCGAGGGCACGCGATGACCGTCGTCGCCGCAGTCAACGTCGAGGCGGTGGTGATCTTCGCCATCGTGCTCGCGATCACGCTGGGCATCACGGCCTGGGCCTCCAAGCGGGCGGGCAGCGCCGTCGGCTTCTACGCGGCCGGGCGCCAGATCACCGGCGTGCAGAACGGCCTCGCGATCTCGGGCGACTACCTGTCGGCCGCCTCGTTCCTGGGCATCGCCGGCCTCATCTACATCTACGGCTTCGACGGGTTCCTGTACTCGATCGGGTTCCTCGTCGCGTTCCTGACGGTGATGTTCCTGCTGGCCGAGCGCATGCGCAACTCGGGCAAGTACACGATCGCCGACGTGCTGGCCTTCCGCCTGCGGGAGCGCCCGATGATCGTCTTCGCCGCCGACCTCAAGGTCCTGCCGCTGGCCGTCTTCGGCGTGGTGCTCGCCATCACCCTCGGCATCACCTACTGGGCGGCCAAGCGCACCAGCAGCGCATCGGACTTCTACGCCGCCGGCCGCGGCATCACCGGCTTCCAGAACGGCTGGGCGATCGCGGGCGACTACATGTCGGCCTCGTCGTTCCTCGGCTTCGCCGGCCTGATCTTCCTGTTCGGCGTCGACGCCTTCGTCGGCCTGATGGCCGCGATCATCGCGTTCGTCCCCGTCCTGCTGTTCCTCGCCGAGCGGATGCGCAACTCGGGCAAGTACACGCTCGCCGACGTGCTGTCCTTCCGCCTGCGCGAGCGCCCCGCGCGGCTCGTCACCGCGGCCGGCACGCTGTCGGTCGTCCTGATCTACCTCGTCGCGCAGATGGTCGGCGGCGGCGTGCTGATCCAGGCGCTCACCGGCGTGAGCTTCACGCCCGCCGTGGTCCTCGTCGGCACCTTCATGCTCGCCTACGTGATCTTCGGCGGGATGCTCGCCACGACGTGGGTGCAGATCATCAAGGCGGCGCTGCTGATGGTCGCCGGCATCGTGCTCACCGTCCTCGTCCTGGCGAAGGTCGGCTTCAGCCCCGGCGAGCTGTTCAGCCGGGCCGCCGGCCAGCACCCCAAGGGCGCGGCGTACCTGAGCCCCGGCCTGCAGTTCGACTCCAAGCTCGGCCTGCTGTCTTTCGGCGTCGCGTTCCTGCTGGGCACCGCGGGCCTGCCGCACATCCTCATGCGCTTCTTCACGGTCCCCCACGCGAAGGCGGCCCGCGGCTCGGTGGGCTGGGCGGTGTTCCTCATCGGCAGCTTCTACGTGATGGTCATGGTGATCGGCGTCGGCGCACGGGCGATCCTCGGCCAGGGCGGCGCCGAGGCGGCCGGCAAGAGCGGCAACCTGGCGGTGCCGACGCTCGCCGAGGAGCTCGGCGGCGGCGCGGGGTCGACGGGCGGCGAGATCTTCCTCGCCGTGATCTCGGCGGTCGCGCTGGCCACCATCCTCGCCGTCGTCGCGGGCCTCGTCATCTCCGCCTCCGGCGCGGTCGCGCACGACCTGTGGTCGAACGTCGTCCGCAAGGACCGCAAGTCCGAGAAGGAGGACGTCTGGGTGGCGAAGATCGCCGCGCTGCTCATCGGCGTGCTCGCCATCGCGATCGCCGTCGCCGGCGGCGCCGGCTTCAACGTCACCGCGCTCGTCGGCCTCGCGTTCTGCGTCGCGGCCAGCGCGAACTTCCCGGCGCTGCTGTTCGCGCTGTTCTGGAAGCGCTTCAACACCGTCGGCGCGGTCGCCGGGGTCATGACCGGCGTCGTGTCCTCGCTCGTCCTCATCACGCTGAGCCCGCCGGTGTGGCCGGGGGCCGACACGGTGACGGGCTCGCCGCTGGGCTCCCTGGGTCTCGAGAACCCGGCGATCTTCTGCATCCCGCTGGGCTTCCTCGCCTGCTGGGCCGGCACCGTGCTGAGTAGCGAGCGCGGCAACGAGCGGACGTACCACGAGCTCTACGTGCGCGCCCAGACCGGGCTCGGCGCGGAGCAGGCGACCGGCGTGCGCCGGCCGGCGGGCCGCCGTGCCGCGGCCGCGATGACGACCCAGCTGCACCCGTAGGCTCGTGGCGGGCGGAGTCGTCGAGCTCACCCGCGAGCTCGTCCGGACCGAGACGGTCAACCCGCCGGGCGACGAGGCGCGTGCCGCCGCGCTGCTCGCCGGGCGCCTGGAGACGGCGGGGCTCGACGTCGCCGCGTACGAGCTGGGGCCCGGGCGCACGAGCCTCGTCGCCCGCTGGCCGGGCGACGGCGACGCGCCGTCGCTGTGCCTGACCGGCCACCTCGACACCGTCCCGCTCGGCGGGCGCGACTGGGCGCGCGACCCGTTCGGCGGCGAGATCGACGGCGACCGCCTGCACGGCCGCGGGTCGAGCGACATGAAGGGCGGGGTCGCGGCGATCGTCGTGGCCGCCGAGCGCGTGGCCGCCCTCGGGCGCGGGCGGGCGGGGCTCGAGCTCGTGCTCTGCGCCGGCGAGGAGACCGGCTGCGCCGGGGCGCTGCATCTCTCGCGGACCGCCGGCGCGCTCGGCCGGGTGGGCGCGATGCTCGTCGCCGAGCCGACGACGAACCACCCGTGCGTGGCCCACAAGGGCGTGGTCTGGCTGGACGCCGTCGCCGAGGGCCGCACGGCGCACGGCTCGATGCCGCACCTCGGCGACAACGCCGTCTACAAGCTGGCGCGGGCGATCACCCGCCTGGAGGGCATGCGGTTCGACGTGCCCGCCCACGACCTGCTCGGCGAGCCGACGCTGAACGTCGGGACGGTCACGGGCGGCATCAACATCAACTCGGTGCCCGATCGCGCGAGCGCGGGCCTCGACGTGCGCACCGTCCCCGGCCTCGACGCGGAGGCCGTCCGCGCGCACCTGGCCGCCGTCGCCGGCGACGAGGTGCGCGTCGACGTCCGCCTCGCCCTCGACGCGATCGACACCGATCCCGGCGACGCGTGGGTGCGCGACGTCTTCGGCGTGATGGCGCCGCTGATCGGCGAGCGGCCCGAGCCGCGCGGCCTCGCCTACTTCACCGACGCCTCGGCGCTCGCCTCCGCCTACGGCACGCCGCCGACGATCATCTGCGGCCCGGGCGACGCCGAGCAGGCCCACCGCACCGACGAGTCGTGCTCGGTGGGCGCGCTCGAGGCGGCCGCCGACGGCTTCTTCGAGATCGCCCGCCGCTGGTGCGGACACTGAGCGCCGGCGCCCGCGCCGGAACTGGGGACCCCGCGACGCCGCGCGGGGCCGGCTGCCCGCGCCCCGCCCTGATGTGGTCCCCCCACCCCTGGGGTGCGGGCAGCCCCCTGGCTCGGCACGGGGCGCTCCGGCCACGATGCCTAGGCAGCCGAATCCGATCTTCCAGGGGGAACTGACGCATGCTGACGTTCGATGGAATCGCGCTCGATGTCACCGAGCTGCGCGCTTCGCTGCAGGGCACGATCGCCGTCCCGGGGGACGCGCGCTGGGACGAGGCGCGCCAGGCGTGGAACCTCGCCGTCGACCAGCGGCCGGCGATGGTCGCCATCCCGGCCAGCGCCGAGGACGTCGTCGCCGTGGTCGCCTTCGCGCGGCGCAACGGCCTGCGCGTCGCCGCGCAGGGCACGGGCCACAACGCCGCGCCGATCACGTCGCTGCGGAGCACCGTGCTCGTGAAGACATCCGCGCTCAGGGACGTCGAGATCGACGCGCCGGCGCGCCGCGCCCGCGCCGGCGCCGGCACGCTGTGGGCCGAGGTCACCGGGCCCGCGTCCGAGCACGGCCTCGCGCCGCTGGCGGGCTCCTCGCCCGACGTCGGCGTCGTCGGCTACTCGCTCGGCGGCGGGCTCAGCTGGCTCGGGCGCCGCCATGGCCTGGCCGCCAACAGCGTGCTCGCCATCGAGATCGTCACCGCCGACGGGCGCCTCGTGCGCACCGACCGCGACCACGAGCCCGAGCTCTTCTGGGCGCTGCGCGGCGGCGGCGGCAGCTTCGGGGTCGTGACGGCGATGGAGTTCGCCCTCTACCCGGCCCCGGAGGTCTACGGCGGCGCCATGCTGTGGCCGTGGGAGCGCGCGACCGAGGTGTTCAACCGCTACGTCGCGTGGTGCCGCACGGCGCCCGACGCCATCTCGACGTCGATCCGCCTGCTCCAGGTCCCGCCGATGCCGGACATCCCGGAGGCGCTCCAGGGCCGCTGCTTCGTGGCCATCGACGGCGCGTACCTCGGCGACGAGGCCGCGGGCGCCGCGGTGCTCGCGCCGCTGCGCGACCTCGAGCCCGAGATCGACATGTTCGCCATGGTGCCCCCCGCGGCGCTGAGCCACCTGCACATGGATCCCGAGCAGCCCGTGCCGGCGATCGGCGACGGCATGCTGCTCGACGACCTGACCTCCGCCGCCGTCGACGCGCTCGTCGCCGCCGCCGGGCCGGGCTCGGGCTCGCCGCTGCTCTCGGTGGAGCTGCGTCAGCTCGGCGGCGCGCTGGGCGTGCCGCCGGCCGAGCACGGGGCGCTTTCGAAGGTCAGCGGCGCGTTCGCGCTCTTCGCCGTCGGCGTCCCGATGGACGCCGAGGTCGGCGCGGCGATCCACGCCCAGCTGGAGCGCATCACCGACGCCATGGACCCGTGGGACGCGGGCCGCCGGTACATGAACTTCACCGAGCGGCCGGCCGACGCCACGGCGTTCTTCCCCGAGGCGACCTACCGGCGCCTGCGCGCGGTCAAGAGCGCGTACGACGCGGGCGACGTGTTCGTGTCGAACCATCCCGTGCCGGCCGCCGACTGACGGCCGCTCGGCTAGACACCCGGCCGGCGCCCCGCGCGCGGTCAGCGCGCGGCGCCGGCCGCCGCGCCGTCGCGCTCGGCGTCCGCCACCGGTCGCCACGGCAGCGCCAGGCGGAACAGCGCGCCACCGCCCTCGGCGGGCTCGACGCCGACGCGCCCGTCGTGCGCCTCGGCCACCTGGCGAACGATGGCCAGGCCGAGGCCCGAGCCGGGCCGCCCGCGGGCGTTCGCGCCGCGGTAGAAGCGGTCGAAGACGTGCGGCGCATCGGACTCCGCGACGCCCGCGCCGTGGTCGCGGACGGTCAGCTCGCCGTCGCGCACGGCCACCTCGACCAGGCCGTCCGGCGGGCTGTGCTTGGCCGCGTTGTCGAGCAGGTTGTTGACCGCGCGGCCGAGCCGCTCGGGCACCGTCTCGACGACGCACGGCTCGAGCGCCGTCTCGAAGCGCACGCCGGGCGCGTGGCGGCGGGCGCGGTCGCACGCCTCGGCGACGAGGAGGTCGAGGCGCACGTCGTCGGCCTCGGCGGACAGCTCGCCGTCGCGGGCGAGCTCGATGATGTCGGCGACGAGCTCGCCCAGCTCCTCGGTCTGCGCGACGACGTCGCCGAGGAGCGCGTCGCGGTCGGCGCCGGTGAGGCCGCGGCCGTCGCGCAGCACCTCGGCGTTCGTGCGCAGGCTCGTGACCGGGGTGCGCAGCTCGTGCGACGCGTCGGCGATCAGCCGCCGCTGGGAGTCCAGCGACGCGCCGAGCGCGGCCTGGGTCGCGGCGAGGCGGTCGAGCATCGCGTTGAAGCGCTGGGCCAGGCGGCCGAGCTCGTCGCCGCCCGTCGTGTCGATCCGCCGGTCGAGCTCGCCGGTCGCCTCGATGTGGCCCGCCGCCGCCGTGAGGTCGGCCACGGGACGCATCACCCGGCGCGAGAACAGCCGGCTGAGCCCGGCGGCCAGCGCGGTGCCGACGCCGCACAGCGCCAGCAGGACGATGCGCAGGCGCTCGAGCACGCGGTCGACCGACGCCAGCGAGCGGGCGAGCTCGACCGCGCCGCCCCCGGCGAGCGGGACGGTGAGGACGCGCAGGTGCACGCCGTCGCTGGTGCGGTCCGAGAGCACCGGGTCGCCGTTGCCCGCCGCGACCGCGCGGTCCGCCTCGGTGACCGGGATCCGCGGTCGCTCGTCGCGCAGCTGGACGGCGCTGCCGTCGGGGCGGACGTACTGGAAGAAGCCTCGCGGCAGCCCGCTGCGCGGCGTCGGCTCGCCGACGACGCGCGGCACGCCGCCGTCCGGCAGCCCGCGCAGCTGCACGGCGCGCGCCTGCACGCGCAGCGAGTCGTCGATCTGGCCGCGCAGCGTGCCGCGCGCCGCGACGTACGCGACCGCGCTGACGAGCAGGACGGTCGCGGCGACGGCGACCGCGCAGAGCAGGCTGAGGCGGCGCTCGAGGGTCATTCGCGCGGGGTCTCGCGGAGGATGTAGCCGACGCCGCGCACGGTGTGCAGCAGGCGCGGCTCGCCGCCCGCCTCGGTCTTGCGGCGCAGGTAGCCCATGTAGACGCCGAGCGCGTTCGACGTCGCGCCGAAGTCGTAGCCCCACACGCGCTCGAAGATCTCCGAGCGCCCGAGCACCTGGCGCGGGCGCTCGAGGAACAGCTCGAGCAGGTTGAACTCGGTGCGCGACAGGTCGATCGCGCGCCCACCGCGGCGCACCTCGCGCGCGGCCGGGTCGACCTCCACGTCGGCGAAGCGCAGGAGGCCGTCGGTGTGCGCGTCGGTGCGGCGGAGCAGGGCGCGCAGGCGCGCCTGCAGCTCGCGCAGGGCGAACGGCTTGACCAGGTAGTCGTCGGCGCCCGCGTCGAGCCCCTCGACGCGATCGTCGACGGCGTCGCGCGCGGTCAGCATGAGGACCGGGGTGCGGTCGCCGGCGGCGCGCAGACGCCGGCACACCTCCAGGCCGTCGACCTCCGGCATCGCGACGTCGAGCACGATCGCGTCCGGGCTCTGCTCGGCGAGGAGGTCGAGCGCCTCGCGGCCGTCCCCGGCGAGCTGTACGTCGTAGTGCTCCATCCGCAGGGCGCGCTCGAGCGCGGCGCGCACGGCCGGCTCGTCGTCGACGACCATCACGCGGGGGCCGGCGCCGCTCACGGGCTCACGCGGCGCGTCGGGCGGGAGAGGGCGGTCGGGCGGTGGACGGTCATCGGGAGGCGCTCGCGGCGGGCATGGACGCCCCGCGGCCCCGGGTCGGGCCCGGGGCGCTGCGGAGCGTGCTCGCGAGGACATCATGCCCGGCTGAACGCGTCTGTAAGGCGCAGATAAGAGTTCGTTAAGCCGCCGGGCGCACCGGCCACGTGCGCCTCGGCCGGCACGGTGCTCAGGCGGGCCGCGTCCCGAGCGTCACGCCGACGTCCCGCGTGCCGCCGTCCCGGCGCACCCGCAGCGTGACCTTGTCGCCCGGCGCGTGGGCGTCGACGGCGCCGACGAGCTCGTCGGCCGACCCCACGGCGCGCCCGTCGAGGGCGGTGACGACGTCCCCGGTGCGCAGGGCGCCGGCCGCCGGGGCGCCGCTGCGCACGGACGCGACCGCGGCGCCGCCGGTCCCGTCCGTGAGCTGGACGCCCAGGTACGCGTGGGCGACGCGGCCGCCGGCGATCAGCTGTTCGGCAACCCGGCGGACCGTGGTCGACGGGATCGCGAAGCCGACGCCGTCGCTGCCGCCGGAGTCGCTCTCGATCTGGGCGTTGATGCCGACGACGCGGCCCTGCGCGTCGAGCAGCGGCCCGCCGGAGTTGCCGTGGTTGATCGCCGCGTCCGTCTGGATGGCCCCGCTGATCGTGAAGCCGTTCGGCGACTTGATCGTCCGGTGCAGGGCGCTGACCACGCCGGTCGTCAGCGTGCCGGCCAACCCGAACGGGCTGCCGATGGCCACGACGCCGTCGCCGATCTGGACGGCCGCCGAGTCGGCGAGGGTGAGCGGATCGAGCTTCGCCTTGCCCGGGTCCGCCTGGATGACGGCGACGTCGGTCGACGCATCGGCGCCGACGACCGTCGCACCGGCCGTGCGGCCGTCGGCGAAGGCCACCTCGATCGACCGCGCGCCGTCGACCACGTGCTGGTTGGTGGCGATGTGACCCTTGGCGTCGAGGACGAAGCCGGAGCCCTCCGCCGACTGGCCGCCGGCCGAGCGGACCTTGATGTCGACGACGCCGTTGCGGGTGCGGCGGTAGATGTCGTTCGCCGTCAGGCCGCTTCCGGCCTGGACGGACGCGGCGGGCCGCGCGGCCGCCTGCGTGGTCGTCACGGTCCTCGTGGTGGCGGTCCCCGCGCCGCCGGCCAGCTCGGTCACGGCCGCGCCGCCGGCCCCCGAGGCGAGGGCCACGGCCACGACGAGGGCGCTGGTGCGGCGTGCGGTCATGAGAGGGGGCTCCGGGGGATCGGGACGGGATCAGGCGTGCGAGGCCTCGGCGGCGGCCGCGCGCCAGTGGCGGTTGGCGACGGCGCCGCCCGGCGCCAGGAAGCGCCCGGCGAGGCCGTGCTCGTCCAGCCAGTCCGGGCCGTCGGCGCCGAGCCGGGCGGCGGCGCGGGCGGCGACGTGGGCGTCGCGGCAGCGCCCGGCGGCGACGGTCACGACCGACCACGGCGAGGACGCCGGCGCGTCGCACGTGGCGAGCCCCCCGCTGGGCAGATGCAGGGCGGCGCGCCCGGGAAGCGCGACGACCGTGCCGGTCCGCGTCGCGACGTCGCCCCCCGCGGCGACGTAGCCGGGGCCGCCGACGAGGCGCACGGCGTCGTCCACGGCGCGGCTCGTCACGATCGCGTCGAGGTCGAGCTCGACGCCCGGCGCCCGCGTCAGCACGCGCCCGACGAGCCGCACC
>JAXDHC010000453.1:0-3115 GCA_034664705.1 Solirubrobacteraceae bacterium | reverse complement strand
TGGGGGCGGGCCCCGCCGCCGGCGGCGGTTCGAGGATGCACATGCGCGCCTCGCCGGCCATCGGGTCAATCTGACCCCTTCGGAGGCGCGGGGCAAGACCCCCACCGGCATCGCGGCCCCTTGGCCGCCCGGCCCGCGGGCCTACCTCCACGCTCGCCGATGTAATCCCGGTGACCGAGGAGGCGGGCTGCGGTGCGAATCCTGGTGGGGTACGACGGATCCGAGCCGGCGAAGCGCGCGCTCCAGCGCGTCGCCGACATGGCCGGGCCGGACGACGAGGTGCTCGTCGTCGCCGTCGCCGAGATGCACGCCCGCGCGGTGCTGACCGAGGGCGCGCAGCTCGACCCGTCCGAGCTGCCGAAGCGCCGGCGCGATCTCGAGGAGGCGAACGCCTTCCTGGCCGAGCGCGGCGTCGAGGCCGAGACGATCCTCGCGCAGGGCGAGCCGGGCGACGCGATCGTCAAGATCGCCCACGAGCGCGACGCGGACCTGATCGTCGTCGGCCACCGCGGCATGAACGCGCTCGAGCGCATCCTGCTCGGCTCCGTCAGCTCGAAGGTCGTGCACCGCGCCCCCTGCGACGTGCTCGTCGTGCACTGACCGGCGCGCGTAGGCGTGCCGCCGCCGGCGCGGATCGCCCGCGCCGCCCTGGCAGCGCAGCCGCACGACGACCCACACAGTCCCAGCAGCGTGAACGACAGCCCGGAGACGGCGCTGTGGAACGCGCGGACGTCGGCGGCGTCGGCGGCCGCCGCGGAGGGAGAGGGACGCCCTAACGGGGGTGCGACCGTTCTTCCGCCTCCCCGGGCTCATGACGCTGCTGTCCTCGATCGACCCGGGACTGAGCACACTCTGGCGCGTCGCGTTCAGCTCGTGCGCGGTGCTCGGCATCGCCGAGGTCGCCCTGTACCTGCGCACGCAGGGCGTGCGGACGCCGCCCGCGCCGGCGCTGCGCGCGGCCGGGCTGGTGCTCTACGTCCTCATCGCGGCGGTGGCGCTGCGGCCGCGCCTCGCCTCGACCCGGTCGCTCGGTCTGACCCCGCAGGAGCTCGAGGCCATCCTCCTCAGGCTCGTCATCTTCGTCGGCGCGAACCTCGCGTGGCTCGCCCTCACCGAGCCGACGCACACCGACGGCGCGTCGCGCTACTCGACCGGCTGCGACTCCGCCATCGCGCGCTCGATCGCGCGGTCGCGGCGCCCGCGCAGCTCCGCGCGGCGCGTCACGAGCGGCGCGATGCCCTCCCCCGCCGAGCGGGCCGTGGCGATCGCGCGCTCGACGTGCACGAGCTCGAGGTTCAGCGACGCGCCCTCCAGGGCCGCCGGCGACCCGCCGCGCTGCGCCCCGCGCACCGCGAGCTGGGCGATGAGCGTCGCGAGCTCGGCGTCCTCGGGATCCAGCCCGTCCGTCGGCGACTGCAGGTGCGCGCGGAGATGGCGCGCCGCGCGCCGCGTCAGCTCGCTCGTGAACGTCTCGTCGGTGTCGACCGCCGCGAGCGCCGCCTCGCCCGCGGACGGCAGCGAGACGCACTGCGCCAGGAACTCGCGCTCCGCGCGCGCCGTCGCGTCGAGCGGCATGGGAGCCCGCGGCGCGCGCTCGCCCGACGGCGGCTCCGGCGCGCCCCCCGGGGCCGCCGGACCGTTCCCCCGCCCGCTGTCGCGGTGCCCGCCGTCGCGCCGCCCGCCGGCGCCGGTCCCGCCGCCGGCCCCGCCCGGCTGCGACAGCCACGACGCCGCCAGCGCCGGCGCCAGATCCGTCCGGTCGGCGACGAGCGCGACGAGCTCCTCGCGCAGCGCGCTCGGCGCGATCTGCGCGAAGACGGGCCGCAGGGCCGCGATGACGCGGTCCTTGCCCTCCGCGGACGACAGGTCGTCGCGCTCGAGCTCGCGCTCCACGCGGAAGCGCACGAACGGCACCGACGCGTCGACGAGCTGCTGGACCGCGCCGGCGCCCTCGGCCTGCACGAGGTCCGCCGGATCGGCGCCGGCCGGCAGCGGCACGACGCGCAGCTCGAGGCGCCGCCCGGCCGCCACGCGCGCGGCGCGCAGCATGGCCTCCTGCCCGGCGCCGTCGGCGTCGAGCGCGAGCTGGACCCGCGGCGCGAGGCGCGCCAGCTCGCCGACCTGCTCCTCCGTCAGCGCCGTGCCCATCAGCCCCACCGTGTTGCGCAGGCCGGCCTGGTGCATGGCGATGACGTCGGTGTAGCCCTCGGCGACGATCACGCTGCCCGCCTTCGTCGCGTGCGCCCGGGCGATGTCGGCACCGAAGAGGTGGCGCCCCTTGTGATAGACGGTGTTGTCGGCCGAGTTGAGGTACTTCGGCTTCTGATCGGGCCCGACCGCCCGCGCGCCGAAGCCGAGCACGCGCCCGCGGAGATCGCACAGCGGGAACATGATCCGCCGCCGGAAGCGGTCGTAGAGCATGCCCTCCCCCTTCGCGCGCACGGCCAGGCCCGCGTCGAAGGTCTCGCGGTTGGTGAAGCCCCCGCGCCGCACGGCATGCAGCAGCGTGTCGAAGGCGCTCGGCGCGTAGCCGACGCGGAACTCGCGCAGCGCGCCCTCGTCGAGCCCGCGCGAGGCGAGGTACTCGCGCGCCGGCGCGGCCTCCTCGGAGTCCCAGAGGTAGCGCACGTAGAAGGTCGCGGTGCGCTCGAGCAGCTCCAGCAGGCGCTCGCGCGCGCGGCGGCGCTCCGCCGTCGCCGGGTCCTCCTCGGCGGCCTCCAGCGTGACGCCGTAGCGGTCGGCCAGGTACTCGAGCGACCCCTTGAAGTCGACGCCCTCGGTCATCTGCACGAAGCGGAACGCGTCGCCGCCCTCGCTGCAGCCGAAGCAGTAGAAGAGCTTCTGCGTGGGGTCGATGCCGAACGACGGGCTGCGCTCGTCGTGGAACGGGCACAGCCCCTCGTAGCGGTTGGCCCCGGCCCGGCGCAGCTCGGTGCGCGACCCCACGAGGTCGACCATGTCGACCGCGTCGCGGACGCGCTCCTTGGAGTCGTCGGTGTAGCGGGTCACGTCCGGACCACTCAGACCGCGAACGACTCCGGCACGGCGAGCGCCTCGAAGGCGCGGATGCAGTAGCGGTCGGTCATGCCGCCGAGGTAGTCCGTCACGCGCTGCG
>JAXDHC010000452.1:0-11682 GCA_034664705.1 Solirubrobacteraceae bacterium | reverse complement strand
CTCGACCTGGACGCGGCTGAGCTCGTCACGGATCCGGGCGGCCACCGGCGTGCCGTCGGTCGGGACGTTGTGGTCGGCCGTCGCGAGCGTGCGATCGGGCCGGCGGACCGTGCGCCCGGCGAGGCGCAGGCCGTCGAAGGCCTGCGGGCTCGTCACCTCGTGCGTGAGGTGCAGGTCGATGTACAGCAGGCCCGGCGCGACCTCGTGGGCCGCCCAGATCTTGTCGAACAGCGTGCTCGGCATGGGTCTCCTCAGCTCCTGCGCAGGCCGGCCGCGACGACGGCGATGAACGCCGCCTCGCCGGGACCGGGGTTCTCGAAGTGGTGGGGCAGATCGGCGTCGAAGGTGACGCAGTCGCCCTCGGCCAGGTCGTGGTGCTCGCCGTCGATCTCGAGCACGACGCGGCCCTGCTCCACGAGGGTGATCTCGCGGCTGCCGGGCTCGTGCATCGGCGGATCGTCGGCGCCGCCGGTCCGGGCCCCCGGGGCCAGGGTGTGGCGGCTCAGCTCCGCGCGCTGGCCGGGGAGCGGCGCGGTCAGCACCTCGATCGCGTGGCCGCGCGCGAGCGACCCTCCGCGACGGCGCTCGGCCGCCCGGACGATCGTGACGGTGCCGGTCTCGTCGAGGCGCAGCAGCTGGCTGAGCCGCAGGTCGAGCCCGGCGGCGATGCGGTTGGCGACCGACAGCGTCGGGCTCGTCTCGCCGCGCTCGACCTGGCTGAGCATCGGGGCGGACACCCCGGAGCGCTCCGCGAGGTCGCGCAGCGACAGGTCCATCGCCTCGCGCAGCGCGCGGACGCGCGGGCCGATGTGGATCTGCGTCTCGATGTCGCCGGCGAGCGCCATGACCGCGCGTACGTTATCGCATACGCCTGTATCCGGCGACCGGCCCCCGGGACGGCCGTTCGACCACGGCGGTCGACCACTAGCCTCCGCGCCCGTGGCCGGATTCGTCGCCCCGGACGTGCTCGTGCTCGCCGGCGGCGGCGTGCTCGGCGAGGCGTGGATGACCGGCGTGCTGGCCGGCATCGAGGACGCCGCCGGCGTCGACCTGCGCCGCACGGAGTCGCTCGTCGGCACGTCGGCCGGCGCGATCGTCGCCGCCGGGCTCGCGGCGGGCCGCTCGCCGCGACGGCCCCCCGAGCGCTCGCCGCCGGCCGCCGCGGGCGACGTCTCCCCCGGGGACGGCGCGCGACGCCGGGGGTCGGCGGTGCGCGCGGGGCTGCGTGTCGCCGGCGCGTGGGGCTGGGCCGCGACCGCGCCGGCGGCCGCCGCGGCGCTGGCGGCGGGCGCGCCGGGCGGGGCGCTCGTGCGCTCGGCGGTGCTCGCGCGGATGCCGAGCGGCGGACAGCGCCTGGACCGGCTGCACGCCGAGGTCGCGCGCTCGGACGTGCGCTTCGACGGACGCCTGCGGGTCTGCTGCGTGGACCGCCGCACCGGGCGGCGCGTCGTCTTCGGCGCCCCGGGCGCGCCGCCGGCCTCGGTGGCCGACGCCGTCGTCGCGTCGTGCGCGATCCCGTGGGTCTTCGAGCCGGTGACGATCGGCGGGCGCGAGTACGTGGACGGCGGGGTGTGGAGCGTCACGAACCTCGACGCGGCCCCCGCGGGGCGCGACACCCGCGTCCTGTGCCTGGACACGATCGCCGGGCTCGACGTCTCTGCGCGCCGCAGCATGTCGGCGATGCGGGCGGGCTTCCGCGTGGCCGCAGAGCTCGAGCTGCAGCTGCTGCGCCGGCGCGGCGCGAGGGTGCAGCACATCGTGCCGGACGGCGACGCGGCCGCGGCGATCGGGTCCGACGTCATGGACGCGCGGCCGCGGGCGGCGGTGCTCGCCGCGGGCCACCGGCAGGGACGCGCGCTCGCGAGCTAGTCGTCGCTGCCGCCGCCGCTGCCGCCGCGCCCGCGGCCACGGCCCTTGCCGCCGCCGCTGTCATCGCCGCCGCTGCTCCCGCCCGAGGAATCGTCCGACCCGCCCGACCGTCCGGACGACCCGGACCCCGAGCCGCCGCTGCCGGAGCCGCTCTTGGAGTCGTCAGTGGTCGTCGTGCGGCTCGGTGTCGTGGTCGTGCGGCTCGGCGTCGTGGTCGTGGTCGTGCGGCTCGTGGTGGTCGTCCGCGGCGCGCGGTCGGCGCGGCTCGCCGCCGCGGGCGCGAGCGCCTCCCCCGCGCGCAGCGGCTTGGCCGAGAGGCCGATGCTCTCGCCCGAGATGGCATTGGCCGCCAGGCCCATGCCGAGCGCGGCGGCGACGCCGAGCACGGCGAGGGTGGTGAGCAGGATCGCGGTCCGTCGCACGGTGATGCCTCCGGGCTAGGTGTCGGCGGACAGCGCGCCGTCGAGCGCGCGTTCGCGGGTCGGGTCGTCGCCGGCGCCGGCGCCGGGCGTCGCGAGGGGCAGGCGGACCACGGCACGCGCGCCGCCCTCGGGGCGGTTGGCGATCACGGCCTCGCCGCCCCACCGGCGGGCGAGCACGCGGACGATCGTCAGGCCGAGCCCGCTGCCGCGCGGGCGCTCGGCGCGCGAGCTGCCCCGGAAGAAGCGCTCGAAGACGCGGTCCTCCTCGCCGGCCTCGAGGCCGGGGCCCGCGTCGCTGACCGCGATCCGCCCGGTGCTCGCGTCGGCGTCGAGCTCGATCGTCACGGTGCTGCCGACCGGCGTGTGCTCGATGGCGTTCTCGACGAGGTTGTCGAGCATGACGGCGACGTCCTCGGCGGACGCGAGGACGGTCGCGCCGCGGCTGCGGTCGCGCAGGTCGAGGTCGCAGCCGTGCTCCTCGGCGACGGCCGCCCAGCGGTCGAAGGCGTGCTCCGCGGCCGCCTCCAGCGACAGCGGCGGCACCGGGCCCGGCCGCTGGCCCTCGCGGGCGAGCGTGAGGAGGTCGGTGACGGTGCGGGCCAGGCGCTCGGTCTCGAGCTCGGCGGCCTCGAGGTCGTGGCGCAGGGCCTCGTCCTCGGTCTTCAGGCCCGCCGCCTCGAGGCGCAGCCTCAGGCCGGTCAGCGGCGTGCGCAGCTGATGGGCCGCGTTGGCGACGAAGTCGCGCTGGGCGGTCATCGACTGTCCGAGGCGCGCGGTCATGTCGTTGAAGGCGTGGGCGACCTCGCGGTGCTCGCGGGCGCCCGACTCGTCCGCGCGGGCGTCGAGGTCGCCGGCCGCCACGCGGCGCGCGGCGGCCGTGAGGCCGCGCAGCGGGCGCGTGAGGAAGCCCGCGAGCAGCCACGCGACGACGAGCCCGAGCACGAGCGCGGCGACGCCGAGGCCGATGAGCGCGAGCGTGTTGCGGCGGACCTGCGCGCTCACCGCGTCGACGGACTGGGTGACGCGGACCGCGCCGGTGGGCCGGCCGGCCTCCACGATCGGCACCGCGGTGAAGAGGAGGTTCTCGTTGAGCGAGGCGCTGAACCGCGTGCCCTGCGAGACGCCGCCCGCGAGCGCCTCGCGGATCTCCGGGCGCGTGGCGTACGAGGCGGACGACAGGCCGGACCCGGCCGAGTCGGCGAGCAGCACGCCGCGCCGGTCGACGACGATCACGCGGCCGCTGGTCGACTCGGCCGCCGTGCGGGCCAGGCGCACGAGCGCGGCACGGCCGCCGAGCTGGCCGGCGGCGCTCGCGGCGACGAGCTGGGCCTGGTTGGCCGCCTCCCCCTTGACCTCGGCGTCCACGCGCTTGGAGAGGTTGAGCGCGAGCGGCACCTCGAGCGCGATGAGCATGAGCACGAGGACGTACGCGAAGGCCGCCAGCTGCCAGAGCCGGACGCTCATCGCGTGCCGTTCGCGTCGAACATGAAGCCGACGCCGCGCACCGTGTGGATGTACCGCGGGGCCGCGGAGTCGTCGCCGAGCTTCCGGCGCAGGGCGCTGACGTGGACGTCGAGCGTCTTCGTCGAGCCGAACCAGTTCGTGTCCCACACCTCGTCGATGAGGCGCTCGCGGGTCACGACGGCGCCGGCGCTGCCCATCAGCAGGCGCAGCAGCTCGAACTCCTTGCGCGTGACCTCCACGGGCTCGCCGTCGCGCGTGACGGAGCGCGTCGCGGGGTCGAGGCGGACGTCGCCGACCTGGACCGCGCCCTCCTGAGCGGCGGGCGCCGGCGCGGGAGCGGCCGCGCGCCGCAGGACGGCCCGCACGCGGGCGGCGACCTCGCGGGCGCTGAACGGCTTGACGACGTAGTCGTCGGCGCCGAGCTCCAGGCCGATGACGCGGTCGGCCTCCTCCCCGCGCGCGGTCAGCATGATGATCGGGACGTGCGACGTGCGGCGCACCTCGCGGCAGACGTCGTAGCCCGAGCCGTCCGGCAGCATGAGGTCGAGGAGGATGAGGTCGGGCCGGACGCGGCCGACGGCCTCGATCGCATCCGCGACGGTGCCGGCCACCTCGAGCACGAAGCCCTCGCGGGTGAGGGTCTCGGCGAGCGGCTCGGCGATCGCGGGCTCGTCCTCGACCAGGAGGATCGTGCGCCGCCCGGATGCCATGTCCACATCGTAGTTCGTCATCGCGTGAGCTCCGCCGGGCGCACGGCGGCGCCCGCCCTGTGTGGGGCGGGCGCCGTCGCGCGCGGGGCGGTTCAATCGTCGTCGCCGCCGCGACCCCGGCCGCGCCCGCGGCCGGAGCTGTCGTCGGAGCCGGAGCCGGAGCCCGAGCTGTCGCCGGAGCCGGAGCCCGAGCTGTCGCCGGAGCCGGAGCCCGAGCTGTCGTGGCTCCCGCGACCGCGCCCGCGGCTGTCGTCGCCCGGGCCGTCGTCGGAGCCGCGATCGCGGCCACGGCTGTCGTCGCCCGGGCCATCGTCGCTGCCACGACCGCGCCCACGGCTGTCGTCGCCCGGGCCGTCGTCGGAGCCGAGACCCCGGCCGCGGCGGGCGTCGACGCCGTTGTCGTCGGTGCCCCGGCCGCGGTTGCGGTGCCGGCTGGGCTGCGTGGTGGTCGTGCCCTGGGTCGTCGTGCCCTGGGTCGTCGTGCCGGTCGTGGTGGCCGAGTCGTCGGCGCCCTGCGAGCCGCCGGCGGCCATGACGACCGTGCCGCCGGCGAGGAGCGCGCCGCTGAGCGCGGCTGCGAGGAGTGCGCGGCGCATGATCAGGAGTCGTCCGATCCGCCGCCGCCGTGGCGGCCGCCGCCGCCGGAGCGCTCGACGTGGGTGGCGACCCACTGGCCGCCGGAGCGGCGGATGTTCGCTTCGATGCGGGTCATGCCGACGCGCAGGGCCGAGAAGCTGCCGACCCGCTGCCACGTGGTGCGGCCCGTGACCTTGATCGTGAAGGTGCCGCGCTGGGAGTCGCGCAGGCGGAAGGTGCGGGCGCCGCGGTTGATCGCGGTGACCGTGCCCTCGACCTGCCGGGTGCCGGCCTGGGCGGCGGGCGCCGTCGGCGCCGACGGAACGGCCGGGGCGGCGACGCCGACCGCGGCGGCCGAGCCGAAGGCGGCGACCGATGCGGCGGCGATGGCGATGTTCCTGATCCTCATGACACCCTCCTTTGGGTGTTCGGTTTCCGTGTGTGGGAACAGGATGCGCTCGCGCCGCCCAGCCGCCGGCCAGGCCCGCGCCAGGATTTGGGAAGCCGCGGGTTAAGGAATGGTTCAGGCGGCGAGGCGGGGCGGCCTCGAGGAGGCCGTCCATGCGACGCGCACGATCGCGCGGGCCACGGTCACGAGGTCGTCGATGCGCACGCGCTCGTCGACGGCGTGGGAGCGCTCGATCCCCCGGGGGCCGGCCATGACGCATGGGATGCCGCGCGCGCACCACAGGCGCATGTCGGCGCCCCACGGCACGCCGGCCATGCGGGCCGGCCGCCCCAGCTCGGCCGACATCGCGGCGGCGACCGTCCGCGCGAAGGGATGGCCGGCCGGCGTCTCGCCCGGCGCGAACTGCCCGCCGGGCCAGCGCAGCTCCACCGCGCCGTCGTCGCCGGCGGCGGCGCGGACGGCGGCCTCGACGGCCGCCCGGGCGGCAGCGGGATCCTCGCCCACCGGGACGGGCGCGCGGCCCTCGAACACGAGCCGGTCGGGGACGCTGCTCGACCACTCGCCCGCCCGCAGGCGCCCGACCACGAGCGGGTAGGGGAGCTCGAGCTCGTGCATGAGCGGGTGCTCGACCGCGGCGTTCACGGCGCGCTCGTGCTCGGCGAGCGCCGCGTGGACGGCGACGTAGCGGTCGATGGCCGACACGCCCTCCAGCCGGTGGGCGGCGTGGGCGCTCACGCCGTGCAGGATCCCCTCGAAGGTGAGGGCGCCCGCCTGCGCGCACACGACGTCGAACCCGGTCGGCTCGGGGACGAGGCAGGCGTCGAAGCGGTCGTCGCGATCCAGCGCCGCGAAGGTGCCGAGGCCGCCGTCCTCCTCCGAGCCGACGGCGACGAGGACCACCTCGCCGTGCGGCGCGCGGACGCCGAGCGCGGCGAGCGCGTGCAGGGCCGCCACGACGGAGCCCTTCATGTCCACGCTCCCGCGCCCCCACACGTCGCCGTCCTCGATCGCGCCCGACCATGGGCCGTGGCGCCACGGCGCGGTGCCCTCGGGCACGACGTCGACGTGGCCGTCGAGCGCCAGGCGCGGGCCGTCGTCGCGGGCGCCCGGCAGCGTCACGGTGAGGCCCCACAGCTCCTCGCGCGCGGCCTCCTCGCCCGGGTGGCCGGGATGCGCGCGCAGGGCGGCGAGGTCGTGGCGGTGCAGGTCGGCCGCGAGGCCGAGGCCGGCCGCGAGCTCGGCGAGGCGCTCGAGGGCGGCCCGCTCGTCGCCCGTGACGCTGGGCACCTGGACGAGCGCCGCGACGTCACGGGCGAGGGAGGCGGCGTCCACGCCCGCGAGCGCCGCCTCCAGCGTCCGCACCGGGCTCAGGGCGCGGTGAGCTCGGCCGGCCGCGCGGTCACGCCCGGCTCCTCCACGGCGGCCGCCGCGCGCCGCACGCCGTTGGTGAGCGCGCGCACGTACGCCATGGCCGCGGCCTGGAGGATGTCGGTGGCGACGCCCTGCCCGGCGGCCGACTGGCCCTGGTACTCGATGACGACGGAGACCTCGCCGAGCGCGTCCTCGCCGCCGGTCACCGCCTCGACGCGGAACTCGCGCAGGCGCGCGTCGATCCCGGTCGCGGCGTTGACCGCGCGGAAGATGGCGTCGACCGGGCCGTCGCCGGTGAACGAGCCCTCGACCTCGTCGCCGTCGGGCGTGCGCACGGCGACCGTCGCGTGCGGCGGGCGCCGCGTGGAGGCCTCGACGTCGAACCACTCGAGCGTGTAGCCGGCGATCTCCTCGCGGAGCTCGTCGGTGGCGAGCGCCTCGAGGTCCATCGCGGTGACCTGCTTCTTCTTGTCCGCGATCTCCTTGAAGCGCTTGAACGCCGTGTTCAGCGCCTGCCCCTCGACCTGGTAGCCGAGCTCCTCCAGCGCCTGGCGCAGGGCGTGGCGTCCGGAGTGCTTGCCGAGCACGATCTGCTTGGCGTCGACGCCGACCGTGGCCGCGTCCATGATCTCGTAGGTCGAGCGCTCCTTGAGCACGCCGTCCTGGTGGATGCCGGACTCGTGGGCGAAGGCGTTGCGGCCGACGATCGCCTTGTTCGGCTGGACGGGGTAGCCGGTGAGGCGCGAGACCAGGCGGCTCGAGCGCGCGATCTCCGTCGTCACGACCCCGGTCGTCAGGCCGAGGTCGGCGTGGCGCGTGTGCAGCAGCATCACGATCTCCTCGAGCGACGCGTTGCCGGCGCGCTCGCCGATGCCGTTGATCGCGCACTCGACCTGCCGCGCCCCGGCGAGCACGCCGGCGAACGAGTTCGCGACGGCCAGCCCGAGGTCGTCGTGGCAGTGGACCGACAGGACCAGGTCGCGCAGCCCGGGGACGAGGTCGTACAGGCGCTGCAGCAACGCCGTGTACTCGTGGGGCATCGTGTAGCCGACGGTGTCCGCGATGTTGATCGTCGTCGCGCCCTCGTCGACGGCGATCTGCAGCACCTCGGCCGTGAAGTCGACGTCCGCCCGCGTGGCGTCCATCGGCGAGAACTCGACGTCATCGCACAGCGAGCGCGCGTGCGCCACGGCCGCGCGCGCCTGGCCCTTGACGTCCTCGCGCGTGGACTGCAGCTGGTGCTCGATGTGGATGTCCGACGTGGACAGGAACGTGTGGATCCGCGGGCGCTCGGCGTCGCGCACGGCCTCCCAGGCCCGCTCGACGTCGGCCGCGTGGGCCCGCGCCAGGCCGGCGATCACCGGACCGCGCACCTCGCGGGCGATTGCCCGTACGGCCTCGAAGTCCCCGGGCGAGGCGATCGGGACGCCGGCTTCGATGACGTCGACGCCCAGGCGCGCGAGCTGGTGGGCGATCTCGAGCTTCTCGCCGGTGTTCAGCGAGATGCCCGGCGACTGCTCGCCGTCGCGCAGCGTCGTGTCGAAGATCAGTACTCGGTCGGGGTCCATGTCGTTCGCTCCTTGTCGGGTTCGTCCTGCGGCCTGCTCCTTGCTGGGTTTGCGGCTCTCGCGGCCGCCACGCGCTATTCCCCCCGAGGGGGGAGGAGGAGAAGTCGCTGGGCGAGCAGGAACGACATGCGAGCACCTGAGGCTAGCGAAGCGGCGCGCACCCGCGCAAGCCCGGCGGCTCCCCGCCGGACCGCGTCAGCGCTCGGCCGTGAGCGCGTCGACGAGCGAGCCCGCGTCGAACGCGCCGTCGACCAGCACGCCGTTCGCGAAGAACGCCGGCGTGCCGAGAACTCCGCTGCGCCGGCCGCTCTCGACGTCGCGCGCGACGCGGCCTGCGTGCGTGGCGTCCCGCAGCTCGGCCCCCATGCGCTCGGCGTCAAGGCCGAGGGCCGCGGCGGCCGCGAGGATCTCGTCCTCGCGCAGCCGCCCGCCGTTGCCGTACAGCGCGTCGTGCATCGGCCAGAACGCGCCCTGGGCCGCCGCCGCCTCGGCCGCCTGTGCGGCCCGCTCGGCGTCGGGGTGCAGCTCCGGGATCGGGAAGTGGCGGAAGACGAAGCGCAGGCGGTCGCCGAGCCGGTCGCGGACGCGGCGGACCGGCCCCTGCGCGGCCGTGCAGTACGGGCACTGGAAGTCGCCGTACATCACGAGCTCGAGATCGGCACCGGGCGCGCCGGTCACGTGGTCGTCGGGGGCCACCGGGGGATCGAGCTGGGCGGCCACCGCACCATCGTAGACTCGCCGGGCGCTTGAGCGACCTCGAGTTCCTCATCGTGTTGCTGCTCGCCGCGGCGGGCCTCGTCCGGCTGGCGGACCTCGTCTCGATCCCCTATCCGATCGTGCTGGTCATCGGCGGCCTCGCCGTCGGGCTTATCCCGGGGCTGCCGGACGCCACGCTCCCGCCGGAGGCCATCTTCCTGGTGTTCCTCCCGCCGCTGCTGGTGGCGGCCGGCTTCGCGGCGTCGCCCCAGGAGCTGCGGGCCGAGAAGCGCGCGCTCACGTGGCTGGCCGGCGGCGTGGTCCTGCTGACGATGGGGGCGGTCGCCGTCGTCGCGCATGCGCTGGTGGACGGGCTCAGCTGGCCGGCCGCCTTCGTGCTCGGCGCGGTGGTCGCGCCCACCGACCCCGTGTCGGCGGCGGCGACGTTCTCGCGCATCCCGGTGCCCGACCGCGTGAGCGTGCTCGTCGAGGGCGAGGCGATGATCAACGACGGCACGGCGCTCGTGGCCTACCGGCTGGCGGTGGCCGCCGCGGTGAGCGGGTCGTTCGCCATCGGCGACGCGGCCCTGGACTTCATGGTCTCGGCGGTCGGCGGCATCGCGATCGGCCTCGCCGTCGGCTGGCTCGAGGTCCGCGTGCTGCGCCGGCAGGCCGACGCCGCGCTGACGATCTTCCTCACGATCGGCGCCGCCTACGGGGCCTACATCGCCGGCGAGGAGGCCGGCGTGTCCGGGGTGCTGGCCGCGGTCGTGAGCGGCCTGTACCTCGGGTGGTTCTCGCACGTCGCCTTCGACGCCGACACGCGGCTGAGCGCGATGGCGTTCTGGCAGGTCCTCGTGTTCGGGCTGAACGCGATGCTGTTCATGCTCCTCGGGCTGCAGTTCCCCGGGCTCGTCGACGAGCTGCAGCGGGTCGTCCCGCTCGGCCAGCTCGCCGTCGCCGCGCTCGTCGTCACCGCGACCGTCATCGCCGTGCGCATCCTGGCGCAGTTCGTGCCGGGCGCGATCCCGGGCGCGGACTGGCGGGAGCGGATCGTCGTCGGGTGGAGCGGCATGCGCGGCGCGATCTCGCTCGCCGCGGCGCTCTCGGTGCCGCTGTCGGTCAGCGCCCGCCCGCAGATCATCTTCCTCACGTTCGTGGTGATCCTCGTGACCCTCGTCGGGCAGGGCCTGACCCTGCCGGCGCTGCTGCGCGTGCTCCATGTCGACGGGCCGCGGCCGTGGAGCCCCGACGAGGCGATCGCGCGCCTCGAGGCGGCGCAGGCCGCCCTCGACCGCCTCGACGAGCTCGAGGAGGAGGGCGTCGACGAGGAGCAGCTGCGCCGGCTGCGCGAGCGCTACCGGGCGCAGTTCCGCGCCTGCATGGCCGTGGTCGGCGGGCGCGACGGCGACGGCCGGCCGCCGCCGGACCTGCGCGGCTACGGGGACCTCCGCCGCGACCACATCGGCGTCGAGCGCGACACGCTGCTGCGCATGCGCCGCGACGGGCGGCTGCGCCAGGATGCCCTGCGCCAGATCCAGCGCGACCTCGACCTCGACGAGGCGCGCCTGCGGGAGTAGGCGCGTCCGGCGCCGCCCCCACGGGTACGC
Organism: Solirubrobacteraceae bacterium; assembly: GCA_034664705.1. GTDB lineage: Bacteria > Actinomycetota > Thermoleophilia > Solirubrobacterales > Solirubrobacteraceae > JAOPZW01. The sequence goes on along the minus strand of JAXDHC010000452.1, from coordinate 987 downwards.
ATCCGCCGAGCCCGACGAAAGGAGCCCACCATGGGCGATGGCACCGCAGACGAAGCCAAGGGCCGCGTGAAGGAGGCCGCCGGCGACCTGACCGGCGACGAGGGCCTCAAGAACGAGGGCAAGGTCGACCGCGCGACCGGCAGCGTGAAGGACGCGGCCGGCAAGGTCTCCGACAAGGTCAAGGACGCGGTCAACCCCGACCGCTGACGCCGCCCCGGGCCCGGACGGCGGCGCCGTCCGGGCGCCGCGCGGTCCCGGCGGCGCCGCGCACGGCGCGCGGGCCGCTCCCGTAGCGTCCCGGCGCGTGAGCGCCCCGCCGTTCCTCGACGCCGCGGCCGTCGCCGCCCTGCTGTCCCCCACCGACGCGGTCGACGCGCTGGAGCGGGCGCTGCGCGCCGGGCTGGATCCGGAGGCCGACCCGCCGCGCACCGCCGTGCCGGCGGACGGCGGCGAGCTGCTGCTCATGCCCTCGACGTCGGCGCACGCGGCCGGCGTCAAGCTCGTCACCGTCGCCCCCGGCAACCCGGCCCGCGGGCTGCCGCGGATCCAGGGCGTCTACGTGCTGCTCGATACGGCCACGCTCGCCCCGGCGGTCCTGCTCGACGGCATCGCGCTGACGAACCTGCGCACGGCGGCCGTGTCCGCGCTCGCCGTGCGCCACCTCGCCGCGCCCCGGGCGCGGCGCCTGCTCCTCTTCGGCACGGGACCGCAGGCGTGGGCGCATCTCGAGGCGCTGCGCGCCGAGCGGCCCATCGGGCACGTGTACGTCGTCGGGCGCGACGCGGACCGCCGCGCCGCGTTCGCCGAGCGCTGCGCGGGCGCGGGCCTCACGGCGGAGGCGCTCGCGCCCGGGCCGGCGGTCGCCGGCGCCGTCCGCGCCGCCGACCTCATCTGCTGCTGCACGACCGCGCGCGAGCCGCTCTTCGACGGCGCGCTGGTCGCCGGCCGGGCGACCGTCGTGGCCATGGGCTCCCACGAGCCGCAGGC
>JAXDHC010000451.1:0-3157 GCA_034664705.1 Solirubrobacteraceae bacterium | reverse complement strand
GTCCCCCCGGCCGACCGGCCGGGCGGACGCGTCTTCCCCTCCCCCTCCCCTCCCTCGCCGGGTCACCTGCACCCACTCGCCAGCTCATGCGCCGGTGCCGCCGCCGGCGCGCCGCACAGCACACCCCCGCCGCCGACCGTCTCGCCTCCTCGTGGTGGCAGGACGGCGTCCTCTACCAGATCTACCCGCGCTCCTTCGCCGACTCCGACGGCGACGGCCACGGCGACCTGCAGGGCGTCCGCGCGCGCCTTCCGCACCTCTCGCGCCTGGGCGTGTCGGGCGTCTGGCTGAATCCGACGTCGCCGTCGCCGAACGCCGACTGGGGCTACGACGTCAGCGACTACTGCGACGTGCACCCGGACTTCGGGACGCTCGCGGACATGGACGCCCTGCTCGCCGACGCCCACGACGCCGGCATCCGCGTGCTCCTCGACCTCGTCCCCAACCACACGTCCGACCGCCACCCGTGGTTCGCGGAGTCGCGCTCCAGCCGCGACAACCCGAAGGCGGACTGGTACGTGTGGGCCGACCCCGCGCCCGGCGGCGGCCCGCCCAACAACTGGGTCTCGATGTTCGGCGGCCCGGCGTGGGAGTACGAGCCGCGCCGCGGCCAGTTCTACCTGCGCAACTTCACGGCCAACCAGCCCGATCTCAACTGGTGGTGCGACGAGGTCCGCGACGAGTTCGACCGGATCCTGCGCTTCTGGCTGGACCGCGGCGTCGACGGCTTCCGGATCGACGTCTGCCAGGCGATCGTCAAGGACCGCGACCTGCGCGACAACCCGCCGGCCACGCCCGCCGATCGCGCGAACGTGCGCCTCCGCGGGCAGCGGCCCGTCTACTCGATGAACCGCCCGGAGGTGCACGACGTGCTGCGCCGCTGGCGCGCGCTGTGCGAGACCTATCCGCACAAGCCGATCCTGCTCGGGGAGACGAACACGCACGACCTCGAGGGGCTGTCGCGCTACTACGGCGAGACGGCGGGCGACGAGCTCCACATGGCCTTCAACTTCCCGTTCATGAGCCAGGAGTTCGCGCCCGGGCCCATCCGCGCGATCGTCGAGCAGACCGAGCGGACCCTCCCCCGCCACGCGCAGCCGGTGTGGACGACGTCCAACCATGACGCGGCACGCTTCGCGTCGCGCTGGTGCGGCGACGACCCGCGCAAGGTCCGCGTGGCGCTCATGCTCCTGCTGTCCCTGCGCGGGACGCCGCTGCTGTACTACGGCGACGAGCTCGGACTGCCCGACGTCCCCGTGGCGCGCGAGGTCGCCCGCGATCCGCTCGCCGCCGGGACGCTGCCGGGCAAGGACGGCCGCGACCCGTGCCGCACGCCGATGCCGTGGGACGCCTCCGAGCACTTCGGCTTCGGGACCGCCGACCCGTGGCTGCCGGCGGGCGACCGCGCCGGACGGACGGTCGCCGACCAGGACGCCGACCCCGGCTCGACGCTGCAGCTCACGCGCCGGCTGATCGCGCTGCGCGCCGGCGAGCCCGACCTGCGCCGGGCGCCGGTGCGCTTCTGCGACGCCGCCGACGGGCTGCTCGTCTTCGACCGCGGCGACGTGCGCGTGATCCTGAACTTCTCCGAGCGCGCGCACCCGCTCGGCGACGGCGAGCCGCTCGTCGCCACGGGCCCCACGCCCGGCGGTCTGCTCGGGCCCTGGCAGGGCGTGGTGGTGCGGCGCGCGCGGGGTCGCACGTCGCGATGCGGGTAGGACGCCCTGCACCGACCGCGGAGGGAGCGCGTTGTCGACCCCCAGGTTCCGCCGGACGCCGTCCTCGGCCCCCAGCAAGGTGGTGATCTACGAGCGCGACCCCGCCCGCCGGCTGGCGGTCGCGGGGGTGATCCGCCAGAGCCCCCACCTCGAGGTCGTCGCCACGCCCCGCGACGAGCCCGAGCTGCTCGCCTGGCTGCAGAGCGGCGAGCACGCCGACGTGCTGGCGAGCGGCGAGTCGGTGAGGTCGCGCCGGTCCGAGCGCTACGAGCTGCTCGATCGCGTGCGCGCCGTCCGCCCCGAGCTCCCGATCGTCTACGCGATCGGCACGGAGCTCCCGGGCGCGGTGCTGCGGGCGTTCGGCGAGGAGCAGCTCAGCCTCGTGTCGACGCGCGACGAGCTGGCGCGCGTGCACGAGGCGCTCCTCACCGCCGCGGCCGGGCACCGCTACGTCTCGCCGCGGCTGCGCGGGATCCTCGAGGACTCGCCGCTGACCGAGCGCCAGATGGAGATCCTCAACCGCATGGCGCGGGGCGAGGGGCGCCCGGAGATCGCGCGCGCCCTCGGCGTCTCGGAGAGCACCGTCCGCTCGCACACGAAGGAGCTCTACAAGCGCCTCGGCGTCAACGAGCGCGCGCACGCCGTCGCGGTCGCGATCCGCGACAGCGTGATCATGCCCCCGCCGCCGTCCGAGGACGGCTGAACGGTCGGTTCCACCGGTCCGCCGGGCGGCTGGGGCGGGCGCCTCACCCGATCGGCGGATGCAGGGGTAATGAGCCGGTAACAGCGCCCGCAAGCTCCCCCATCCGGGGGATTCGCGTCCGGTCGACCTGGCCCTAGGATGCCTGACATCGGTTGAAACGCAGGCGCCCATCCGGGCCTCGCGCTTCACCGCTCATCGGGCCCGGGAGCCCGGACGCGCCGTGGTAGACGCCGCTCCTCCCGAGGCCCACCGGCCCCGCCGTCTCCCCTGACGGCGGCGGCGACCGTCACCACTCGGTGACGCACCGGCTCGCCCGTCGGCCCCGACGGCGCGCCGTGCACCGGGTCTCCGCCCGCCGAACCGTTTCCCTCGACCACGGCACCCCAATGTCAACTCAGCTCACGTCTCGCCACCAGACCACCCCCGTCCCCCCGAAGTCCCTGCCCCGCCAGCGCGTCTTCCGCGTCTTCGCCATCGAGGGCCAGACCGCCGAGCGCGCGATCCTCGCGCAGATCATCCGCCGCGACGCGTCCTTCCGCTTCGACGGCGAGGCCGCCACGACCGACGACGCGCTCGCGATGCTCGACGCGCAGACGGACAAGCCCGACGTCATCTGCCTGTCGTGGCTCCTCGACGGCGGCGACGTCGACCGCTGGGCGTTCGTCGACGAGCTGCGCCGCCGCTGCCCCGACGCGCGCCTCGTGATGACGTGCCCCAAGGAGCGCGCCGGCATCGT
>JAXDHC010000450.1:0-3692 GCA_034664705.1 Solirubrobacteraceae bacterium | reverse complement strand
CGCCCGTCCTCGTCACCCCCGAGCGCGTGGCGCGCGGCAAGCCCGACCCCGAGGGCTACCTGCTCGCCGCGCGCGAGCTCGGGGCGGGCCCCGAGGAGTGCGTGGTCCTCGAGGACGCGCCCGCCGGCGTCGCGGCCGGGCGCGCGGCCGGGATGCACGTCGTCGGCGTGCTCACGACGCACGTGCCCGAGGAGCTGGGCGCGGCCCACGAGCTGGTGGCCGGCGTGGAGGAGTGGCTGCGGTCGCGCCGCATCGACGGGCGCGCGTAGCGGGCCCACGGCGCGGGCGACCGGAGCTGGCCCGCGGCGGATTCGATCCCTCCCGGCGGGGTTGCTGGCGCGCCCCCACTTCCGCTGGACGACCGTTCCGGCGCATGGCCTCCGTGCGCTCAAGTCGTCCGGCCCGCTGGCGACTACGCCGGAAGGGGGGCCCGCGAACGACCTGGTATTCCGATGCAGACACCGACGTACTCCTCTCCCACCGCCGCCCCCGCCGGGCGTCCCGTCTCGTTGCCCCGGCTGCGCGCCGCGCTGGCGGCCCTCGCCGGCGGCCAGCCCCGGCTGAGCGCGGCGGACACCACGGCGCTGCTGCACGCGGTGGACGGCATGGTGACCGCGCTGGCCAACGGTCCCCGGCCGGGCGAGAGCGACGAGCAGCTCGGCATCTGGCGCAACCACGAGCGCGACCCCGCGCTCGCCGCCCTGGCCGACGTGCTCATCCCCGCGGCGCGCGACGAGTCGCCGGGCGCTCCCGGCCCGGCGATGAGCGACGACGAGGCGCGCACGGCGCTGGCCGCCGCCCTCCGTCGCTGACCGCGGAGCGTGTGCGATGCCCACGCTCGCGGCGCACGGCGCGGTCCTCGCGACGGCGCGCGAGATCGACGGGACCGTCGTGCTCTGCGTCGTGGTGGTCGTCGGCATCCTGCTGTTCATCAACAGCTCGACGACGGCCCCGAGGTTCGACCTCTCAGACGTCTGGCGCGCGGCGGACGCCGACGACGGGCGCCGGCGCGCCGCCGGCGGACCCGCCGATCGCACGGCGGGCTCCGCGGGACGTGGGCCGGCCGCGCCGGGGCGCGCGGGCGGGGGCTCCGACGAGGCCTGGAAGACGTTCGAGGACACCGTCAAGCGCTCCTGACGACGCCGCCCAGGGATGCGCCGGGGGCGCCGGCCGCGGGCGCGCGCTGACATCGACCCGGTTCAGCAGCCGTGCGGCGGGTAGTGGCGGGGACGTCCCACCGACGCAAGGAGACGGCGATGTCCCCGAAGCATCCGTGCGGGCGCCCGGGTCGGCGTCCGCGGCGCCTCGCGATCCTGGCCGCGGCCGCGGTACTCGCCACCGGCCTGACGGGCGCCGCGTCCGCACCGACCGTCGGTGCCGACGAGCGGCTGCCCTACGAGGACCCCGGGGTGCCCACCGAGCAGCGGGTGGCCGACCTGCTGGGGAGGATGACGCTCGAGGAGAAGGTCGGCCAGATGACGCAGACGGAGCGCTTCCAGGTCTACGACGACGCCACGCCGATCACGACCTACGGCCTCGGCTCGATCCTCTCCGGCGGGGGCTCCACGCCCGCCGAGAACACGCCGGCGGCCTGGGCCGACATGGTGGACCGCTTCCAGCGGGCCGCGCTGGCCACCCGCCTGCAGATCCCGCTGCTGTACGGCATCGACTCCGTCCACGGCGACGGCAACATGCTCGGCGCCACGGTGTTCCCGCACAACATCGGCCTCGGCGCCACGCGCGACCCCGCGCTCGTGCGCGACGTCGAGCACGTCACCGCCGAGGAGACGCGGGCCAGCGGGCCGCAGTGGAGCTTCGCGCCGTGCATCTGCGCCGCCCGCGACGACCGGTGGGGCCGCACGTACGAGAGCTTCGGCGAGGACCCGGCGCTCGTCGAGGCGATGGAGACGGCGATCGACGGCCTCCAGGGCGGGCCGGGCCACCTTGGCGACGCCGACCGGGTGCTCGCGACGGCCAAGCACTACGCCGGCGACGGCGACACGCGGTACGGGACCGGCAGCGGCGACTACAAGATCGACCAGGGGATCGCGGTGACGGACCGCGCGGACTTCTGGCGCACCTCGCTGCGGCAGTACGTGCCCGCCGTGCGCGAGCACGACGTGGGCAGCGTCATGCCGTCCTACTCGAGCGTCGACTGGACCGAGGACGGCGTCGGCAACCCGATCAAGATGCACGGCAACCAGGAGCTCATCCAGGGCGTGCTGAAGGACCAGATCGGCTTCGACGGGTTCGTCGTCAGCGACTGGGAGGGCGTCCACCAGCTCCCCGGCGACTGGCCGACGCAGGTCCGCACGGGCGTCAACGCCGGCATCGACATGATGATGGAGCCCAACCGGTACCAGTCGTTCATCGCGACGCTGCTCGACGAGGTGCGGGCCGGGCGCGTGGCGCAGGCGCGCATCGACGACGCCGTGCGGCGGATCCTCACGAAGAAGTTCGAGCTCGGGCTGTTCGAGCACCCGTTCACCGACCGCTCCAAGCTGGCCCAGGTCGGCTCGCCCGAGCACCACGCGCTCGCCCGCCGCGCCGCCGCCCAGTCGCAGGTGCTGCTGAAGAACGACCGCCGCGTGCTGCCCGTCCGCGATCGCAGCGACGTCTACGTCGCGGGCAGCAACGCCGACAACATCGGCAACCAGGCCGGCGGCTGGACGCTCACCTGGCAGGGCGGCTCCACGAACAGGATCCCGGGCACGACGATCCTCGACGGCATCCGGCAGGCCGCTCGCGGGCAGGTCACCTACAGCGCCGACGCCTCGGCGCCGGTCCCGCGCAGGGCCGTCGGCATCGTCGTGGTCGGCGAGACGCCCTACAGCGAGGGCTTCGGCGACGTCGGCGGCCCGCAATGGGCCTTCGACCCCGGCGACCAGGGCATCCCGCGGCCGGTCAAGGACATGCAGCTCTCGGCCGCCGACAGGGCCGCCGTGGACCGGGTGTGCGCGGCGGCGAAGCGGTGCGTGGTCGTGGTCGTCTCCGGGCGGCCGCTGATCATCGACCCGGCCCAGCTGCGGGCGATGGACGGTCTCGTCGCCGCATGGCTGCCGGGCAGCGAGGGCGCGGGCGTGGCCGACACGCTCTTCGGCGCGCGCCCGTTCACCGGCCGGCTGCCGGTGACGTGGCCGCGGTCCCTGGCCCAGGAGCCGATCAACGTCGGCGACACCAGCTACGACCCGCTGTTCCCATACGGGTACGGGCTGCGGACGGGGTAGCGGCCGCGGCGGCGGTCTCGGCGCGAGCCGGGGCGGGGATCAGCACGCGAGGGGCGCCCCGCGCGCGTCGCCCTCGCGCGATCCGCGCAGGCGGACGCGCCGGGTGACGCTCGCCGCCGGCGCACCGTCGAGGACCAGCGCGACGGTGTGGCGCGAGCCGAGCCGGCTCGCGTCGTCGCCGTCCAGGCGCACGGCCGCGGAGTAGCACGCGGCGCCGGTGCCCGTGCCCGGCAGCGCCGCCAGCGACGAGCGGCGCCCGTCGACCTGGGCGGTGGCCGGGATCTCGCCGTCGAAGCGCGGCGGGATCGCCCGCTCGAGGCGCAGGTACAGCGTGACGCGTGCGCCGTCCTCGCGGACGAGGTACGGGCGCCCCGCGAACGTCGGGGTCGCCGGATCCGCGGGCGGCGGCTGCGCCGCCGCGGTGGTGGCGGGCGCGGCGAGCGCCGTGACGGCGAGCAGGAGGAC
>JAXDHC010000449.1:0-2761 GCA_034664705.1 Solirubrobacteraceae bacterium | reverse complement strand
CACGAGCACGTGGATGCCCCGGCGCCGGCGGGCGGCGACCTTGCCGGCCGTCGCCACGGCGCCCTCGGAGTACTGGTTGACGTCGAGCGGCACGAGCACCGAGTCGTACTCGGCCTCGCGCTCGGTGACCGGGCGCGGGACGGCGACCTTCGTCGTCGTCACGAGGTCGAGGCCCTGCCCGCGGCGGTAGAGGACGTAGAACGCGATGCCGATCACGAACCACGCGGTGCCGGCCAGCGCGACGCCGAGGTGCAGCGCGGTCACGACGGCGAACGCCAGCGAGGTGCCGAGCAGGCCGACGACGGCGAACACGGGCAGTGGCCGGCCGCGCACGGTGATCGTGCCGGGCCCGCGGTAGGGCCGGCGCCGGTCGGGATCGCGCAGCCGCAGGCGGATCACGGACGCGTGGGCGATCGAGAACGACAGCATCGCGCCGAAGGCGTACATGTAGCCCAGGAAGTCGGCCTGGCCGGGCAGCATGGCCACGCACGCGATCAGCCCGAAGATGATGATGCCGACCCACGGCGTGCCGTAGTGGGGGTGCAGCCGCCGCAGCCGGTCGGGCATCTGGCGGTGCAGGCCCATCGAGTAGACCAGCCGCGAGACGCCGATGATGCCGGCGTTCGTCGCGATGAAGAGGATGGTCGCCGCCAGCAGGCCCACGTAGACCTCGACCGCGCCCTGGAAGGCGCCGAGATGCAGCTGCTTCACGACCCCGAGGATCGGGTCGCCGGCGTAGCCCCCCTGTTCCTCGGAGAGACCGAGGAGCGTGAAGTACGACCCGTCGGCGGCCTGGCGGACCGGGAGCGCGCTGAGCGCCACGGCGGGCAGCGCCGCGTAGATCACGAACACGGCGATGACGACCCGGTTGATGGCCGCGGGGATCGTGCGCTCCTCGTCGGTCGCCTCCTCGGCCATGTTCGAGATGGTCTCGATGCCGGTGTAGGCGATCATCGCCACCGGGATCGAGATCAGGAAGTCCCGCCACGTCGGGGCGATGCCCAGGTGCACGTTGTTGACCAGCGTGTCCGGCGACAGCACGAGCGCGGCGCCGACGATCACGAGCAGGAGCTGGGTGAGGAAGTCGACGACCGCGAGCAGGACGTTGACTCCCGCCGACTCCTTGGCGCCGACGACGTTGATCGTCGCCAGCACGGCGACGACGATCATGCCGCCCACGATGTCCCCGGGCGAGTGGCGCAGCGGCTCCCACAGGATCCCGCCGATGTAGTGGGGCACGAAGAACGCCGAGATGGCGATCGTGATCGTGTAGTTGAGCATCTGGCCCCACGCGGCGAAGAAGGACCAGAACTCGTTGAACGCCCGCCGCGCGAAGCTCGACGAGCCGCCGGCCTCCGGGTACATGGCGGTCGCCTCGGCGTACGTCGCGGCCGTCAGGTAGAAGATGGCGCCGCTGATGATGAACACCACCGGCGTGAGCCCGAGCGCGAAGCTCGCGACGAGGCCGAGGGCGTAGTAGATGGAGCTGCCCACGTTGCCGTAGGCGCTCGAGGCCAGCGAGTAGGTGCCGAGGACTCGCTGGAGACCGTGGAGGCGGCGATCTGCCATCTGTTCGACCGCAGTCTAGGCGTCGATCCGGGCGCTTGGCGCGGGCCGCGGCGCCACCCTGACGGCCGACCGGGAGAACCCGTCTCGCGGCGGGCGGACGCGCCGCCCGCCGCAAGAGCGGGCCTCGGCGGCGGGCGCGGACGCCGACACCGCCGAGGCTGTTCGCCGAGGCCTTCTAGGTGATGATCGGGATGATCAGGATCGCCACGATGTTGGCGACCTTGATCATGGGGTTGATGGCCGGGCCGGCCGTGTCCTTGAACGGGTCGCCGACGGTGTCGCCGGTGACCGACGCGGCGTGGGCCTCGGAGCCCTTGCCGCCGAACGCGCCGTCCTCGATGAGCTTCTTCGCGTTGTCCCAGGCGCCGCCGCCGGCGGTCATGAGGACGGCGAAGAAGAAGCCGACCACGATGACGCCGATGAGCAGGCCGCCGAGGGCCTCGACGCTGATGAGGCCCACGATGAACGGCACCACGATCGGGATCAGCGACGGGATGATCATCTCGCGCTGGGCGGCCTTGGTGACGAGGTCGACGCACGCCGCGTAGTCGGGCTTCTCGGTGCCCTCCATGATCCCCGGCTTCTCGCGGAACTGGCGGCGCACCTCCTCGACGACCGCGCCGCCGGCGCGGCCGACGGCCTCCATCGACAGCGCGGCGAAGAGGCAGACCATGAGGCCGCCGAGCAGGAGGCCCATGAGGACCGCCGGGTCGTCGATCAGGAACTGGATCCGGCCGCCCTCGGCCACGAGCTCGGCCTTGAAGCCCGCGAACAGCACGACCGCCGCGAGGACCGCGGACCCGATCGCGTAGCCCTTCGTGACCGCCTTGGTGGTGTTGCCGACCGCGTCGAGCGGGTCGGTGACGTTGCGCACGTCCTCCGGCAGGTCGGCCATCTCCGCGATGCCGCCCGCGTTGTCCGTGATCGGGCCGAACGCGTCGAGCGCGACGATCAGGCCGGTGAGCGAGAGCTGGCCCATGACCGCGACGCCGATGCCGTAGATGCCGACCGTGCCGCCGCCGGCGATCTGCCAGGAGGCCAGGATGCCGAGCACGAGCACGAGCGCCGGCAGCGCGGTGGCCTGCAGGCCCTGCGCGAGGCCGGAGATGATGTTCGTCGCGTGGCCGGTCTGCGACGCGGACGCGGTCTTCTTGACCGGGCCGAAGCGCGTCGACGTGTAGTAGTCGGTGAT
>JAXDHC010000448.1:0-2926 GCA_034664705.1 Solirubrobacteraceae bacterium | reverse complement strand
GTCAGGCCGTACTTGCCGGCGCCCATGAAGTAGTTGTGCACCGGGAACGGCGGGTCGAACGCCGCGGCGCCGCCGGCGTCCGTGCCGACCGTCTCCACGCCGATGCCGACGAGCGGGGTCTCCTGGGCCAGCCAGCGCGCGCACTCGGCCTCCACGCCCGGCGTGCGCGGCATCCCCGAGGAGGCGTTCAGGAACTCCTCCTCGTTCTCGGCGCGGGTGTCCCAGCCGGTGCGCAGCAGCAGCCACCCGCCCTCGGGCAGCGGCCCGTGCTCGGCCTCGAACCCCTTGACGTCGTCGACCGTGAGGACGTAGTCGGGATCCGCGGCGGCCTCGGCGGACTTGTCGACGACGACCGCCGGCCCCACCAGGCGCTCGGGCGGGACGCTCGCGAGGTCCTCGCCGCCGCGTCCGGAGATCCAGTGGATCGGCGCGTCGAAGTGGGTGCCGACGTGCTCGCCGATCTCCAGCCAGCTCCACGCCCAGGCGGGGCCGCGCTCGTCGTACTCGCTGATCGTGTGGCGCGTCAGGCCGGGCGTGTTCGCGAAGGGCTCGGGCAGCTTCAGCACGGGCGTGCCCTCGTGCAGCGGCTGGGTGAGGTCGACGACCCGCACCGAGCCGTCGGCGAGCGCGCCGAGCAGGGATGAGAGGGCGGACACGGCGGGGGTGGACATCGGGGTTCCTCGCGGTCGTGGTCAGTGCGTGCGGAAGGCCTCCTCGAGCCATTCCGCGCAGATGTCGGGGTCGACCTTGGCGTCGACGAGCAGCGGGCCGTCGCGGCGGCCGAGCCACTCCTCGACGGCCCGCAGGTCCTCGACGGTGCGGACGGTCGCGCCCTCGGCGCCGAGGCCGCGGGCGATCTCGGCGAAGTCGGTGTCGGGGAACTGCACCGTGTCGACGGCGTGGCCCTGCGGGCGGAAGTGGTGCACCTCGGCGCCGTACGCCGCGTCGTCGTAGATGACGAAGAGCATCGGCAGCCGCAGGCGCACCGCCGTGTCGAGCTCGGGCAGGCCCATCATCGCGCCGCCGTCGCCGAGCGCGGCGACGGTGAGGCGGTCCGGCCGCGCGAGCGCGGCGCCGATGGCGTTCGCCAGCCCCAGCCCGATCGACTGGAAGGACTGGGTGAACACGAAGCCGGCCGGGTCGGGCACGGCCAGGTACATCGGCGGGAAGCCCATGAAGTGCCCGGAGTCCACGACCACGGTCCGCTCGCGCGGGAGCAGGTCGTCGAGGGCGATGCTGAGCGCGCGCGGGTCGATGTGCCCGTCGCTGGAGGCGTCGTCGAAGGGCTCGTCGCGCCAGCGGCGGGCGGCGATCGCGTCCTCGAGCTCGCCGGTCCGCATCCCGTCGGAGCGGTGGCCGCGGCGCTCGAGCTCCGCGACCAGCAGCGCGGCGGTCTCGCGCGCGTCGCCGGCCACCGGCAGGTCGACGCGGTCGTTCGCGCCCAGGCGGTCGGCGTCGACGTCGACCTGCACGACTCGGGCGTCCGGCGCGATGAGCTCGCCGCTGCGCGTGGTCCAGCGGGTGAGCTGGGCGCCGAAGGTGAGCAGGAGGTCCGCGGAGGCGATGACCTCGGCGGCGAGCGGCGACGCGAAGCCGCCGCTGATGCCGACCGACCACGGGCTGCCGGCGAACAGGCCGTGGCCCATCGCCGACGTCGCGAGCACAGCGCCGGTGCGCTCGCCCAGCGTCTGCAGCGCGTCGCCCGCACCGGCGAGGACGGCCCCGCGGCCGGCGATGACGACCGGACGCCGCGCGGCCTGGACGGCGTCGGCCATCGCCCGGATCGCGTCGGGCGCGGCGCCCGGCGCGACGGGCAGCAGCGGCGCCTCGCCGTCGTCCGGCCAGTGGGCCTCCTCGTCCTGGACGTCGAGCGGCAGGTTCAGCAGCACGGTGCGGCGCTGGCCGAGCGCGCGGCGAACCGCGCGCATCGTGTCGGCGTAGGCGGTGGGGCCGCCGTTGACGCGCTCGGCGACGGCCCCCACCGACTCCACGAGCCCGGCCTGGTCGATGCGGAAGTTCGACCGCACGTCGGACGCGGGCGTGTCGGCGGCGACCATGACGAGCGGCGTGCGGGCCTTCGCCGCCTCGGTGAGACCGGTCATCGCGTTCGTGAGGCCCGGCCCCTGGTGCACCGTGGCGACGCCGAGGCGCCCGCTCACGCGGGCGTAGGCGTCGGCCATGCAGACCGCGCCGTTCTCGTGCCGCGCGGCGACGAACCGGGCGCCGCGCGCCTGCAGGCTCGTCGTGACGGTGAAGTTCCCGCTGCCGACGACGCCGAACACGGTGTCGGCCCCGGCGCGGGTGAGGCATGCGGCGACGACGTCGACGGTCTTCATCGGGGTCGCGACGGTATCGGAAAGTCGCCCGGCGGCGATGTGGCGCCGCGCGGCGCAGGCGGCGACGACGGCATGCGCGTCTGGGGACTCGGTGAGTTCTGCTCGCCCGGGACACATTTTTCACCGAGCGCCCTCTCTCGACGGGCGCTCCGCCCACGACGGCGGCCTCAGCGCGTGGGAACGAGCGCGGCGAGCGCGCTGACGAGGTCCGCGCCGCCGGCGAGGTGCCAGGCCGGCTCGCCGTCGAGCACGCGGATCAGCCCGCCGGCGCCGGCCACGAGCGCGGCGCCGGGGACCCAGTCCCAGGGGCTGACGTTCGGCTGCGCCCACGCGTCGACGCGCCCGGCGGCGACCCAGGCGAGCTCGAGGCTGCCCGCGCCGCCCGCGCGCAGGATGCCGACGCGGTCGGCCAGACGGGCGAGCGACGCGCCGCGGTCGGCGCCCTTGTCGCTGCGCAGGAACGTCGCGACCGCCGCCTCGGGCAGCGTGCGGCCGGTGCGCACGGCAACCGGCTCGCCGTTGCGCGTGACGCCGAGGCCGGGGCCGCCGGCGAAGAGCTCGCCGGCGACGGGGTCGTAGACGGCGCCGGC
>JAXDHC010000447.1:0-5237 GCA_034664705.1 Solirubrobacteraceae bacterium | reverse complement strand
CACTTCCCCGTGCACGCCGAGGCGCGCTACGCGCAGGACGTCGAGCCGGGCACGCGCAAGCGCGGCAAGGGCAACGTCGCGCTGCCGATCGAGTCCAAGGCGCGCAACGGCATCAACATCTACGCGAAGCCCGGCTCGCCGGTCATCGCGGTGCAGGACGGCAAGATCGTCAGGGTCGGCAACAGCGCGCGCCTCGGCAAGTTCATCCAGCTGCGCGACGTCTACGGCAACACGTACACGTACGGGCACCTGAAGAAGGTCGCCAAGGTCCACCCCGTGCCCAAGCCGCAGACGGTCACGAGCAAGCAGGTCGACAAGGAGCTCAACCTCCCCAAGGGCGACCCGAAGCCGACCACGCCGGCCACCGCGGGCACCCAGGAGCCGGCGAAGCCGGCCGCCGCCCAGGCGCCGGCCGCCGCCGCCGTGACGGCCGCGCAGGGCGCCAAGCCGCCCAAGGTCTCCAAGGAGCGCCTGTTCGCCAACCCGTACCGCCCCGGCGCGTACGAGAACGGCGGCGAGGACCAGCTCTTCCACAGCGGCGCCGCGATCCCCGGCTTCTCGACCTTCAAGTCCTTCTTCACCGAGATCTACGGCCTGAAGCGCGAGGACGTCGAGCTGCGGCCGCTGAAGGTCGGCTCGAAGGTCATCGCCGGCACGATCCTCGGCCGCATCGGCAAGGTCGACGACAAGGCCACGCGCGTCCTCTTCGAGATCCGTCCGGCCGGCCGCAACGCGCCGCGCGTCGACCCGAAGCCGATCCTCGACGGCTGGAAGCTGCTCGAGTCCACGGCGATCTACCGCGCCGCCGGAAAGAACCCCTTCTTCGGCAGCGACGCGAAGAACCCGTCGATCGGGCAGATCCTCCTCATGAGCAAGGAGGGCCTCCAGCAGCGGGTCCTGAGCAACGCGAACATCCAGCTCTACGACTGCGGGCGTCGCGACGTCGCCGCGGGCGCGATCGACCGCCGCGTGCTCGCGACGCTCGAGTTCCTCGCCGCCAGCGGCCTGAAGCCGACCGTCAGCTCGCTGCACTGCGGCCACAGCTACCTGACGGCGTCGGGCAACGTCAGCGAGCACACGACGGGCACCGCCGTCGACGTCGCCGCCATCAACGGCGTGCCGATCCAGGGCCACCAGGGCGCGGGCTCGATCACCGACATCACGATCCGCCGCCTGCTCACGCTGCAGGGCGCGATGAAGCCGCACCAGATCATCTCGCTCATGACCTTCGACGGCACGGACAACACGATGTCCATGGCCGACCACGCCGACCACATCCACATCGGCTTCCGCCCGCTGTTCGGCGCCAACCCGAAGCTCGGCAGCCAGCTCAACGCGGCGCTGCAGCCCGGCCAGTGGGTCAAGCTGATGGACCGCCTCGGCAAGATCGAGAACCCGACCGTGTCCACGGCGCCGTCGAAGTACTCGCTCAAGGTCACGCCGCCGGCCGCCCCGGGCACCCCCGGGCCCCAGGGCGACTGACCCAGCTGTTCTCCTTCGTCCAGCTCGAGTTCCCCTGGGCGCTCGGGCCGCCCGACGGGCGCTACGTCGTCCGCGGGCATGCGGGCGAGCCGACGCACGTCGCCGTCCTGGCGACGCTCGGCGCGCCCCGGCGCCCGCTGCTGCGACCGCGCGGCGCCCGGCGCGCGGCGCCCGAGCCCTCCCCCGCGCCGGTGACGACGGCCCGTGCGACGCTCGTCTCGGCGCGCCCGTTCGACGGCGACAGCGCCGCGGAGCGATGGCTGCGCGACGTGGACGGCGAGGCCGAGGCCGCCGATGCGGTCGCGGTCCTCAACCGGATCCTCCATCTCCAGCGCACCGCGACGGCCGACGCGGCCGTCCGCGAGGTCGCCCGCGCGCAGGCGCTCGTGGCGCGCGTCGGCGTGGGCGCGGGCGAGCAGGTCGCCGAGGGGCGCTGGGCGCAGGCGCTGGACCTCGCCGGGTCCGGAGGCCGCGGGCGGCGCGCCGCCGCCCTGCGCCCGCAGGAGCGCCTCGCCGCGCTGCTCGCCGGCCGCGACGTCGCGCTGGCCTGCGAGGAGCTCGCGATGCGCGCCCGCGGCGACCTCGCCGCCGGCCGCTGGCGCGAGGGCGCCCTGCAGCTGCGCATCGCGCTCGCCGCGGCGCTGGAGGAGCTCGCGCCGTGGGCGGCCCGCGGGGACCTCGGCGAGCGCCTGACCGAGCTCGGTACGCTGCAGCCGGCCGCCGAGGCCGCGGCGCAGCAGGCGCTTCTCGGCGGGCTCGACGAGCAGGCGGCCGCCGACGTGGAGCGCGTCCTCGGCCGGCTCGAGGCGGCGCTGCGGGCGCGCACCGCCGCCGGCTTCGACTGACAGCGAGCCGCCGTCTACGGCTCCGCCGGGTCCAGCGCGGGCGGCGGGCTCTTGCCGCGCAGGATCGGGAGCGTCGTCGCCACCACCGCGGTGAGCGGCACGGCCACGAGCGCGCCGATGATGCCGGCGAGCACGCCGCCGGCGCCGACGGCCAGCAGCGTCGCCACCGGATGCAGCTCGATCGTGCGGCCCATGATGACCGGGTACAGGACGTTCCCCTCGAGCTGCTGCACGACGAGGTTGAGCGCCAGGACCGCGAGCGCCGCTCCGGCGCCGTGCGAGACGAGCGCGATGAGGACCGCCGCGGCGCCCGCGCCGAACGCGCCGACGATCGGCACGAACGCCGCCACGAAGATCAGCACCGCGAGCGGCAGCACGAGCGGGAGGCCGATGATCGCCAGGCCGACGCCGATGAACACCGCGTCGACGGTCGCGACGAGCGCCTGGCCGCGGACGTAGGCGCCGAGCACCGACCAGCTCATCCGCCCGGCCTCGTCGACACGGGCGCGCACGCCGCGCGGGAAGAGCCGCACGACCCACGCCCACAGGCGCGCCCCGTCCTTGACGAAGAAGAAGAGCAGGACGAGCGTCAGCAGGATGCCGGCGACGAGCTGGCCGACGATCACGGCGCCGCTCAGCACTCCGGAGGCGATCTCGCCGCTGCTCGCCTGCAGGCGCCGCGAGATTCCCCTGATCGCGCTCTGCACCTCGTCGTGGCTGAGTCCGAGCGGCCGCGCGACGAGGCGGCCGAGCTCCTGCGCGCCGCCGGTGATCGTGTCGGTGAGCGTGCGGACCTCGGCCGCGAAGGCGGGGACGATGATCGTGCCGATGATCGCGACGATGACGAGCAGTCCCGCGAACACGATGGCCGTCGCGAGCGCGGCCGGCAGCCCGCGCCTGCGCAGCGCGGCGGCCGGCGGCACGAGGACCGTCGCGAGGAGCAGCGCGAGGAACGCGGGCAGGGCGACGAGGCGCACGTACCAGAGCGCGTACGCGAGGACGGCGATCGCCGCGACGACGACGAGGAACCGCCAGCCGAGCTCCGAGGCGGTGACGAGCGATCGCGGGACGCCGTGCCGCGGGGGCGGCTCGGGCGGGGGCTCCGCGGGCGGCGGGGCCAGGACTGCCGCTTCGCGCAACTGCATCTGCGGCCAGAGTGCCCGCGGCGGGCGACCGCTACTCGCCGTCGAGGGCCCTGACGAGCGCCTGGAGCTCCGTGACGACGTCCCCGTCGAGCCTGACGGCCGCCCGCGCGTCCCACGGCGTGGGACCCTGCGTCACGACGGCGACCGCGCCGCCCGCCGCGTGGGTGATCGCGGGAAGCTCGGCGATCGGGTGGACCTCCAGCGAGGTGCCGACGCACAGCAGCACGTCCGCCTCGGCGGCGAGCGCGAACGCGCGGTCCAGCGCGGCTTCGGGGAGCATCTCGCCGAAGAGGACGACGTCCGGCTTCAGCGGGCGCTCGCAGTCGCAGCGCGGGACGCCGTCGGGGTCGCGCTCCAGGCGGGCGCGCGCCTCGGCGAGCGGGTAGCGCGCGCCGCACGACAAGCACGACGACGTCTCGATGGTGCCGTGGACCTCGATGAGCTCGCGCGTGCCGGCCCTGCGGTGCAGCACATCGATGTTCTGCGTGACGACCGCCTGCAGCACGCCGCGGCGCTCGAGCTCGACGAGCGCGTGGTGGGCGGCATTGGGCTCCTTGTCCTCGAGCGTCTGGAAGCGCTGCCCGTAGAAGCTCCAGAACCGCACGGGATCCGAGCGCCACGCGTGGATGTGGGCGACCTCCATCGGGTCGACGTTCGCCCACAGGCCCGTCCCCGGCGAGCGGAAGTCGGGGATCCCGGAGGGCACCGAGATGCCCGCCCCGGTCAGCGCGACGACGCAGCCCGCGCCGCGGACGAGCTCGGCGAGCCGCGCGACCGCCGCCGAGCCGCCCGCGCCGCTCACCTCAGGCCCCGCGCCACTGGGGCTGGCGCTTCTCGATGAAGGCGGCGACGCCCTCGCGCCCGTCCTCGGTGGCGAGCGAGGCGACGAACTCCTCGCGCTCGAGCTCGATGCCGGCGTCGAGCTGCGGGTCGGAGCACAGCCGCTTGATCCGCCCCACGGCGAGCGGCGCCTGCCCGCCGAGCTTGCGCGCCCACTGCAGCGCGGTGTCCAGCAGCTCGTGGTCGGGGACGACGCGGTTGACGAGGCCGAACTCGTACGCCTCGTCGGCGCTGACCGGGTCGCCCGTCAGGTTCATCTCGAGCGCCTTGTTCGTGCCCACGAGGCGCGGCAGGCGCTGGGTGCCGCCGAGGCCGGGGATGATCCCCAGGTTGATCTCGGGCTGGCCGAACAGCGCCGAGCGCGCGGCGATCCGCACGTCGGCGCCCATCGCGAGCTCGCACCCGCCGCCGAAGGCGAGCGCGTTGACGGCGGCGATGGTCACGATGCGCGAGCGCTCCATGTCGCGCAGCAGCGCGTGGCCCTTGCCGATGAACGCCCGCGCGGTGGCGTCGTCGAGCTTGGTGAAGGACTTGATGTCGGCCCCGGCGCAGAAGATCTGCGGGTTCGCCGAGGCGATGACGAGCGCGCGGATCTCGCCGCTGTCGCGCACGTGGTCCCACACGCGCTGCAGGTCGTCGACCATCGCCGGCGAGAGCGCGTTGGCGGGCGGGCTGTCGAGCCACGCGATCGCGATGTCGCCGCGCGTCTCGAGCTGCAGCGTGGCGCCCTGCTCGAAGCCCTCGTCGGGACGCTTGTAGGCGAAGAAGCCCTGCCCCGCGCCCACGCCGGTGCGCCCTTGGTTGACGAGGCGGCGCAGCAGCAGCGGCGGCTCGAAGCGCTCGCCCCACGCCTCGGCGGCCCGCTCGAGCTTGCGCAGGACGACGTCGAGGCCCTCGGCGTCGGCGCGCGCGAACGGCGGCGGCA
>JAXDHC010000446.1:0-3899 GCA_034664705.1 Solirubrobacteraceae bacterium | reverse complement strand
AGCCGGGCGTGCGCGAGACGCCGCGACGGGTCGAACGCGTTGCGCTCCTCCGCGGTGGGGAAGGCGATGCCGTGCGCCCGCCGCCAGGGATCGGCGTACGCGCCGGGGAACCAGTCGCCCAGCAGTCGCGCCGCGCCCGTCAGCAGCGCGTCGCGATCGAGCAGCCCGCCTGCGCGCCGGCGCGCGCCGCCGAAGGCGCGGTGGAACGCCGGCAGGTCGCGGGCGCCGAGCCGCCGGCCGCGGCGCGCCCAGTGGGTGGCGAGCACGCAGTGGGCGAGGCGCAGGTCGTCGACGTCGCGGGCGTTGGCCGGGCGCGCGAAGTACGCGGCGTTCAGGAAGTCGGTGAGCCATGCCGCGGAGCCGGGGGCGGCGATCGACGAGCCGCCCATGCGCACGATGCGGACCGGCCCGGATCCCATGCTCAGCGGCCGCGCCAGCGCCCCGGCCGCTTCTCGGAGAACGCGCGCACGCCCTCGCGCATGTCCTCCGAGCGGAAGCACGCCCGGCGCAGCTCGATGAGCTCGCGCTCCACGTCGGGGTCGAGGTCGGCGCGGGCGCGCAGGAGCTCGCGGATGACGCGCTTGTTGCCGCGCACGCTGAGCGGCGCGTTGGCGGCGAGCTCCTCGCACCACTGGAGCGCCTCGTCCTCGAGGTCGATCGGCAGCACGACGTCGTTGAGCATTCCCCACGACAGCGCCGTGCGCGCGTCGATGTTGCGACCCAGCAGGAAGAGCTCGCGCGTCCGCGGCACCCCGATCGCGTCGATGAACCGGCGCAGGCCGGTGTGGGAGTAGACCAGCCCGAGCTTGGCGGGCGGCATGCCGAGGCGGATGCCGTCGGCCGCGAGGCGCAGGTCGCACGCGAGCGCGAGCTCCAGGCCGCCGCCGATGGTGTGGCCGGGCAGCGCCGCGACCGTCGGCAGGTCGCACGCGTCGAGCGCCTCCAGCGCCCCCGTGAACGGATGGGCGACGAGCTGCTCGGCCTCCTCGGCGAACACGTCCTGGGACAGGTCGCCGAGGTCGTAGCCCGAGGAGAACATCCCCGCGGCGCCGGTGACGAGCACGCAGCGCACCTCGGCGTCGAGGCCGTTCACCGCCGCGGCGATCCCGTCGAGGATCGCGTGGTCGAGCGCGTTGCGCTTCGCCGGGTTGGAGATGGTCAACCGCAGGACCCCGTCCGCCGGCCGGTCGATGAGGACCTCGCCGCTGATGGGGCGACAATGTAGACCCCGCGGCCCGCGCGGGCGACCGGCCTACGCGAGCACGACGAGCGTGTCGCCCTCGTTGACGGCCTGGCCCTCCTCGCAGAGGATCTCCCTGACCGTGCCGGTGTCCTCGGCCTCGACGGGCATCTCCATCTTCATCGACTCGAGGATGACGACGGTGTCGCCCTCCTCGATCTCGTCGCCGATCTGGCATTCGATCTTCCAGACCGTGCCCGTGATGTGGGCCTCGACCTCCGGCACGACGTCCTCCTGAAGCAAACGGGCGGGGTTGGACAGCGCCGGACGATACCCGCGCGCCTGGACGGCGTCGCGGGCGCTCGACCTCCGCGCGCGCCGGGTACCCTGGCGGCCGTGAGCGAGGAGCCGTCGCGCCCGGAGAAGGGCGAGAAGCAGCTGATCCGGGCGCAGGTCTACCGCGACGAGCGGCCCGAGGAGCTGTTTCACCGCTTCCACCAGCGCGCACGCACGCGCCGGCCCGACGCGATGTACGAGGTCGTCCGCGTGGCCGTCTCGCTCTACGCCTGGACCGTGTTCCGCCTCCGCGCGATCGCGCCCGAGAAGGTGCCGGCGAGCGGCCCGGTGATCCTCGCGCCGAACCACTCGTCGTTCCTCGACCACTTCTTCGTCGGCGCGTTCATCCGGCGCAAGGTCCAGTTCATGGCCAAGTCGCAGCTGTTCACGCGCCCGCTGCAGTTCGTCTACTCCCACGGCGGCGTGTTCCCGGTGCGCCGCGGCTTCCGCGACGAGGAGGCGTTCGTCACCGCCGACGCGATCCTCGAGCGCGGCGGCTGCATCGCCATGTACTGCGAGGGCGGCCGGTCGCGCACCGGCAAGCTCGGCGACCGGGCGCGCCCGGGCATCGGGCGGATCGCGCTGGAGTCCGGCGCGACGATCGTGCCCGTGGCGATCCAGGGCTCGTCGCAGGTGCGCAACTGGCGGCGCCTGCGGTTTCCCCGGGTCACCGTCCGCTACGGCGAGCCGCTGCGCTACGAGCGCGTGGCGGAGCCCACCCGCGACCAGCAGCAGGCGGTCGCCGACGCGATCTTCGCCGAGATCCGGGAGCTGTACGAGGGCCTCGAGGCGGAGGGCCGCGCCGCCGCCCTCGCCCGCGCGCGCGCCGAGCGGCGCGCCGCCCGGCGCGCGACGCCGCCGGCGCCCGCGGCCTAGCCCCGGCGCGGCGCCGGCGGCGCCGGTCGGTCGCGTCGCGCCGGCCGCTGGCGGCGCACGTCCTCGCAGCCGGGGCCCGCGTAAACGCGCCCGGCGCTACCGGCGGACGTCCTCGCAGTTCGCGGCGGCGATGTCGTCGACGTCGGCGAAGACGATGTCGGTGCCCGGCCCGCAGTCGATGCGGTCGATGTCGCCGCCGACGGCCTGGATGCGGTCGTTGCCGTCGCCGCCGGCGAGCACGTCGGGGTCGAGCCCGCCGTAGATGAGGTCGTTGCCCTCCTCGCCGTTGATCGTGTCGCTCCCGCGCTCCCCGTACAGCCGGTCGTCGCCCTGGTTGCCCAGGATCGTGTCGTTGCCGAAGCGCCCGTGGATCTCGTCGTTGCCGGGGCCGCCGCGCAGGATGTCGTCGCCGTTGACGCCGTCCACGTAGTCGTTGCCCTCGTTGCCGAACAGCGCGTCGTTGCCGTCCTGGCCGAAGAGCGAGTCGTCGTTCGGCGTGCCGAACAGCGTGTCGTTCCCGGGGCCGCCGAAGATGTTCGACGCCGTGCTCGGCGCGTCGGTGGCCGGCTCGGGCGCGACCTGGATCACCGTCTCGCAGCGCGTGAGATCGTCGCGGTCGGGCGCGGTGCCCTCGACGTAGACGACGTCGCGGCCGGGGCCGCAATCGATGATGTCGCGGGCGTCGTCGGCCGCGCGGATCGTGTCGGCGCCGGTGCCGCCGAGGATCTCGTCGGTCCCCGGCCCGCCGACGATCTCGTCGGCGCCGAACGAGCCGGCCAGGTAGTCGTCGCCGGACCCGCCGTCGAGCGAGTCGTTGCCGGCGCCGCCGTAGACGGTGTCGCGCCCGGAGTCGCCCTTGACCGCGTCGTCGCCGTCGCGCCCGTAGAGGCGGTCGCCGCCCGAACCGCCGTCGATCGTGTCGTCGCCCGGGCCGCCGTCGATGGTCTCCGAGCCCGACGCCCCGAAGAGCGTGTCGTCGCCCTCGGCCCCGTTGATCCGGGCGTCGCTGCCGCGCCCGCCGTTGATGAAGTCGTTGCCCGGCCCGCCGTCGAGCAGCTGGTCGTCGCCGAGGCTCGCCTCGACGATCTTGTCGTCGCCGGCGCCGCCGAGCAGGATGTCGTCGCCGTCGCCGCCGTCGAGGAAGTCGTTGTCCTCGCCGCCGTCGACGCGGTCGTTGCCCGTGCCGCCGAACATGCTGTCCTGCCCGAGGGCCCCGATGAGCTGGTCGTTGCCCGATTGGCCGAAGAGCGTGTCGTTCCCCGGCCCGCCGTCGAGCACGTCGTCGTCCGTGCCGCCGCTGAGCAGGTCGTTGCCGTTGCCGCCGAGGAGCACGTCGTTCGAGCGCCCGCCCGCGAGCTGGTCGTCGCCGTCGGCGCCGTCGGCGCGGTCGAGGCCGCGCGACCCCTTCACGATGTCCGGCCCCGGGGTCCCGAGCGTCACGGCGACGCCCGGCTGGACCGCGACGCCCGCCGGCCGCGTGGTCGCGCCGAGGCGCTGCACGGTGAGG
>JAXDHC010000445.1:0-3314 GCA_034664705.1 Solirubrobacteraceae bacterium | reverse complement strand
TGTACGCGTCGGTGTAGAAGCGAGCATGGTCCATGGCGTGGACCGGCGACCGCCCGCATGATCGCCGAGCGCGCCCGAACGATCAATGCGCCCGCGACGCCCGCGCGGTCCGAGCCGAGGGGCGCCGGCGCTACGCGGGCCAGTAGATCTCGAGGTCGTCCTGCCAGCCGGGGACGTTGCGCTCCAGCAGGTCCGTGACCGACCGGCGCACCGGATCGACCGGCACCCCGGCACGCATGAGGTAGAGCTCGCCGAGCTCCTCGACGGTGCTGCGGCGCACCTCGATGCCCTCGTCCCGGAGCAGGCGCACGATCCGGTCGCGCCGAGCGGGTTCGGCGTCCGCGAAGCGCAGCGGTATGACAACAGCCATCCAGGCCCCCCCGGGCTGTCAGGCGGTGATCGGCATCACCGTGATGCCCGAGCACTACCCGTGCGCGAAGTCCGACACACGCCGTGCGAAGGCGGCGGACCGCCTCGCTCAGCGGTCCACGAAGTGCGCCTTGGTGATCCGCGCGTGCACGCCCTTGGTGCGGTCGACGACCTGGCTGACGACGTAGTCCGTGGCCGCGCTCATGTACGCGTAGGCCACGGCCCGCGACATCCCGTGCTCGCCGCTCAGGAACGCGATCGCCTCGCGGACGGCCTGCTTCATCGCCTCGTCGAGGTCCGGGTTGAGCCCGACGGGCATCCAGAACTCCGCGTTCTCGCCGAACGGCATCGTGAGCGTCCCCCGGCCGCCGGGGATCGCCCCGCTGCCCTTCTTCAGCAGCGTCAGTCGGAACGTGCCCCGAAGCGGCGCCTCGAGCGCCGTGAGCGCGACCTCGCCGTCGCCCTGGCGGTAATGCGGGTCGCCGACGAAGAACTTGGCGCCGGGCACGAAGACGGGCAGGTACAGCGTCGATCCGACGGTCAGGTCGCGGATGTCGAGGTTGCCGCCCGCCGGCGTCGGCGGGATCGAGTTGACCTTCTCGTTCGTGTCGAGGGCGACGCCCATGATCCCCATGAACGGGTCGATGGGGAACTCCGCGCGCAGGCGCTTCGAGACGGGCAGGATGCCGCGGAACTCGCCGCGGATCCGCCGGACCGGGGTGAAGACCGAGACGTTGTGGAAGAG
Source organism: Solirubrobacteraceae bacterium (assembly GCA_034664705.1). Lineage (GTDB taxonomy): Bacteria > Actinomycetota > Thermoleophilia > Solirubrobacterales > Solirubrobacteraceae > JAOPZW01. Next base: position 2,200 of record JAXDHC010000445.1, on the reverse strand, counting down.
CTCCGGATGCTCCGCGCTCGCGCTCGGGTCCGGCTGCGGGCGCAGCGGGTACTCGCCGGGCAGCGCGCCCTTGCCGTGGCGGTTGGAGATGACGCCGTAGGGCACGCGCGGCACGAGGCCGACGACGTCGATGCGCAGGACGTCGCCGGGGCGCGCGCCGAGCACGTGGATCGGCCCGGTCACGATGTGCGGGCCGTCCTTGGCGAAGTCGTGGGGGAGATCCGACGCGGCGATCCGCCGGGCGTCGTCGAGCACCGCGTCCTCGTCGACGCCCTTGCCGCGGAAGTAGGCGACCGGGTCGCGGCCCTGGTCCTCGAGGATCCCCTCGTGCGAGACCGTGTCGAAGGTGACGAGCGCGCCCGATCGCACGGTGCGGACCGGCTTGGCGTCGCGGTTGGGCAGGTAGCCCCACTGCACCGTGTCCGGCGTCGAGGTGACCTCGTGGCCGACCCGCCGGCCGCGGCCGCTCTGGAGCACGCGGGGGCCGGGGCCGTCGGTCGCCGCGGCGGCATCGTCGGCGCCGGGCGAGAGCATCCACGCCGGGGCGATCGCGCCGGCGCCGATCGCCGTCGCCGCCCGCAGCAGGTCCCGGCGCCCGATGCCCTCCGACAGCGTCTCGAACGCCGTCTCAGCGTGGCTCTCGTTCGTCATCCGCCAGCTCCTCGTCTTGGTGTGCCGACTTCTGGCGCGTCAACCTACCGTCCGGCGGAGCGGATGCAAGGGACCGGGCGTCGAGTGGCGTCCGACGCCGGGTCGATGGCGGGCGGCGGCCGCGCGCCACCTCCGTCAGTGGCGCGTCAGGGCCGGGTGGAGCTCGGCGATGTGCTCGGTGAGGCGCTCGCGGCGGTCGGCCAGACGCGTCTCGAGCTCGTAGAGCGCGTCGCGGCGGTCGCGGATCAGCGCGAGCTGGCGGTCGAGGTGGACGGCCGCCTCGACGAGGAGCTCCTCGCGCTCGGCGGCGTCCGTCGCGCTGTGGTACTGCTCGCGGAGGGCGGCGCGCGCCTCCTCGGCGTCGACGAGGTCTCGCAGCTGCTCGAGCGACAGGTTCAGCAGCTCCTTGAGCTGGAGGATCTCGCGCAGGCGCTCGACGTCGGCCTCGGTGTAGCTGCGGTGCTCGCCGGCCCCGCGGTCCGCGGAGCCGGGGAGGAGGCCGACCTCCTCGTAGTAGCGGACCGTGCGCACCGTCGTGGCGGCGCGCTCGGCGACCTCGCCGATGCGCAGCGGCTTCTCGCTCATGAGGCGCTCACGATAGCCCTCGCGAGGCCGAACGGACCACGCCGCGGTCCGCTGTCACACGCCGCGCGCGCCTCAGGAAGCCTTGAGGTGGCCGGGCTACGCTGGTCCCGTGCTCCGCCGTCCCGCGGTACCGCTGCTCGTCGCGCTGGTGTGCGCGCTCGCGCTCGCGCTCACCGGCGTCCTCGCCCTCGCCTCCCCGGCCGCGCACGAGCGCGACGCCGCGATGCTGCACGGCTTCGTCGCCCTCGACCGCCCCGGCGTGCACGGGCTCATGAAGCTGATCAGCCATCTCGCCGATCCGGTGCCCTACGCGCTCGCCGGGCTGGCGCTCACCGTCGTGGCGGTCGCGCGCGGCCGGGCGGCGCGCGCGGGCGCCGTCGCCGCCCTGCTCGTCCTCACGGGGGCGACCACGCAGATCCTCAAGCACCTGCTCGCGCAGCCGCGGATCGAGGCGTGGCTCGTCGACCAGGTCGGCGACGCGGCGTGGCCGAGCGGGCACGCGACCGCGGCGATGTCGCTCGCCCTGTGCGCCGTGCTGGTGGTGGGCCCGGGGCTGCGCCCGCTCACCGCGCTGCTTGGCGCGGGCTACGCGATCGCGGTCGGCTACGCGCTCGTGGCGGCCGGCTGGCACCTGCCGAGCGACGTGCTCGGCGGCTTCCTCGTCGCGGCGACCTTCACGCTGCTCGGCGCCGCGGCTCTCGCCGCGCTCGAAGCCCGCCGTCCGCACCTCGCGCCTGCGGCGCGGGGCCCGGCGCTCGCGCCGATCTCGGTGCCGGCGCTCGTCGCGGTCAGCGCCGCGTTCGTCGCGCTGGCCGGCATGGTGGTGCACGTGAAGGCGCCCGGGATGACGCTCAGCGCCCTCGAGCACCCGGCTGCGATCGCGGCCGGCCTCGGCATCGGCGCCCTCGGGCTCATGCTGACGGCCGGCCTCGCCGCCGCGTTGCGACACTGACCGTGGACTGTC
>JAXDHC010000444.1:0-8761 GCA_034664705.1 Solirubrobacteraceae bacterium | reverse complement strand
CGGCCTGGCGCTGTACTACCGCACGGCCCAGCGCGATCGCTACGACGCGATCGGCCGCTTCGTGCACGAGGACGTCTGAGTCATTCCGTCGTTCGCGGCGGTCCCGGGGCGTGCGGGCGCGCCGGGGCCGTGGCGCTCGCTGGCGCTCCGCCGAACAGCACCACCCGGCGGGAGTCCGCGGTGTACGGATGCGTGGTGGATTTGTCGGCCGGTGGCCGACAAATGCACCACGCGTCCCGCGACCGCCACGGGCCGCGCCGCCGCAGCGCCGTGCGCTAGCCCTGCGCGGCCGCGGGGGCCACCGGCTCGGCGACCCGCTCGACGTAGGCGAGCGTCTCGTCGAGCGACACCACGTCGGCGTACTTGGCCTGGATGTCGAACAGGTTGGCCTCGTGCGGCGCGGGCACGCGGTCGCCCACGCACTCGCGCGGGACGATCGTCGGGTAGCCGTACTGCAGGAGGTCCACCGCCGTGGCGCGGATGCAGCCGCTCGTCGTCACGCCGGTGAGGATGACCGTGTCGACGCGCAGGTCGGCGAGGATCGCCGACAGGTTGGTGCCGAAGAACGCCGAGGCGCCCTTCTTCATGATGACCGGCTCGTCGGCGCGGCGCTCGAGCCGCGGGTCGATCTCGACCGCCGTGGTGCCGAGCTGCAGATCCTCGAGGGCCGGCATCTTCTTCGGCCAGAGGCCGCCGTCCTTGCCGCTGCCGTCGAAGCCGACGGCGGTGAAGATCACCGGCAGCTCGCGCGGGCGGGCCTCGTCCAGCAGCCGCTTCGTGGCGTCGATCACGTCCGTGCAGTCCGCTCCGAGCCGCTGCTCGGGGTCGGTGAAGCCGCACGCGAGGTCGATGACGAGCACCGCAGGGTGCTCGCCGAGGTCCAGCGGCGTCCCGAACGTCGCGCGCTCGTAGATCTCCCGGGTCCGGTCGTCAGTCATGGCTCACCGTGCTCCTCTCAGCTCGGGGCGACCGCCGCGTCCGCGGCCGGCGCCTCGTGGTAGCGGTCCAGGTACCAGTCGGCGATCTCGTCGCTCGTCGTGGCCCAGACCCCATCGTGACCGAGGATGTACTCCAGCGCACGCACGAGGTACGGGTGGCGGAACGGCATGCCGACCACGAAGGGGTGCAGGCCGAGCGACATCACGCGGCCGCTGGCCTCGGCCTCCTCGTACAGGACGTCGAACTGGTCGACGACGAGCCGGTAGAAGTCCTCGCCGCTCAGGCTCTTGCCGACGAACAGCGGGATGTCGTTGACCTCGATCGAGTAGGGCAGCGAGAGCATCGGGCCGGCCTTCACGTTCAGCGAGAACGGCTGGTCGTCGCAGCACCAGTCGCAGACGTAGGTGAGCCCGAGCTCGGCCAGGATCTCCGGCGTGTTCAGCGTCTCGGTCAGCGCCGGCCCGAGCCAGCCCTTCGGCCGGCGGCCGGTGGCCGCCTCGATCGTCCCGACGACGTCGGCGAGGTAGGCGCGCTCGGCGTCGGGCTCCATCGCGGTCTGGAAGATCGAGTTGTTCTTGCCGTGCGCGATCCACGCCCAGTCGCGGCGGTTGCCCTCCTCGACGATCTGCGGGTACGACGCGCAGACGTCGGAGTTGAGCATGACGCTGGCGCGCATGCCGAAGCGGTCGAGCGCCTCCATCATGCGCCAGATGCCGACGCGCGGCCCGTAGTCGCGCCAGCCGTAGTTCAGCGGGTCCGGGACCAGTCCGGCGGTGCCGGGGAACAGGCTCGTCGACGGCTTGTCGACCTCGTAGTGCTCGATGTTCAGACCGATCCAGAACGCGAGCCGCTTGCCCTCCGGCCACTCGATCTTCGGACGGTCGACGATGGGCGAATAGCTGTACAGCTGGTTGTCCATCTCAGCTCCCCTTGGTCGGACGGCACGACAGCCTCGACCCGCGCGGGTCGCACGCCGACCGTACGGTGGCGGGACGGCGCGGCACAAATAGGAAAAGCGATCGCTCGCCATAGCGGGAGTCCTATGGACCGGCGGTTCGCATAGCGACGCGTCGCGGTGCCGGTCGCCCGCGCATGCGACTAGGATTCGCGCCCGCCCAGGGCAGCGCGGGGTCGGGCGGGAGACAGAGGAGACGAGCCAGATGGAGCAGCGCATCCAGACCGGCCGGGCGTTGGCCGGGTACCGTCGCGACGACGCGGACGACCACCCGCCCTACGTCCACGCGGACTACAGGTCGTCGCTGATCCGCGCGCCGAAGCGGCCGCTGATCATCCTGCCCCACACGCTCTCGGAGGTCACCGGGCCGGCGTTCGGGCACGAGCGCATCGGCGAGCTCGACCACGACCTCACCCGCCAGCACGAGGGCGAACCGCTCGGCGAGCGCATCATCCTCCACGGGCGCGTGCTCGACGGCGACGGGCGTCCCGTCGCCAACACGCTCGTCGAGATGTGGCAGGCCAACGCCTCGGGGCGCTACCGCCATCCGGTGGACGCCGGCGCGCACGGCCCGATCGACCCGAACTTCAGCGGCGCGGGGCGCTGCCTCACCGACGACGACGGCCGCTACCGCTTCGTCACGATCCGCCCGGGCGCGTATCCGTGGCGCAACCACGAGAACGCGTGGCGCGCGACGCACGTGCACTTCTCGCTGTTCGGCCCGGCGTTCGCGACGCGGCTGATCACGCAGATGTACTTCCCCGGCGACCCGCTCTTCTTCCAGGACCCGATCTTCAGCGCCGTGGGCGACCCCAAGGCGCGCGACCGGCTGATCTCCACGTTCGACCTCGAGGCGACCGTGCCGGAGTGGGCGCTCGCGTTCCGCTTCGACATCGTCCTGCGCGGGCGCGACGCCACCCCGATGGAGCACTGAGCGTGAGCGGCGTCACCCCTTCGCAGACCGTCGGGCCCTACTTCCACATGGGCCTCCTCGCCGGCCGCGACACCAACCTCGTCGACCCGGGCGATCCCGACGCGGTGCGCATCCGCGGCCGGGTCACCGACGGCACCGGCGACGCGGCCGCCGACGCGTGCGTCGAGATCTGGCAGGCCAACCGCGCCGGGCGCTACGCCCACCCCGAGGACGACCGCGAGGACGTGCCGCTCGAGGAGGGCTTCACCGGCTTCGGGCGCTGCCCGACCGACGAGGACGGACGCTTCGAGTTCGTGACCGTCAAGCCGGGCCCGGTGCCGTTCCCCGACGGCCGGGCGCAGGCGCCGCACATCGACGTGTCGGTGTTCGCCCGTGGCCTGCTCAACCGCGCCGTGACGCGCATCTACTTCCCCGACGAGGAAGAGCGCAACGCCGCCGACCCGGTCCTCTCCGGGATCGACGACGCCGAGCGCCAGGCGACGCTTGTCGCCCGCGCGGAGGGCGGCGACCTCGTGTTCGACATCGTCCTCCAGGGCGACGGCGAGACCGCCTTCTTCCAGGTCTGATGAGCGCCGTGGATCAGCAGCCGCTGCCCGCCCGCACGCAGGTGGGCATCGTCGGCGCCGGCCCGGCCGGCCTGCTCCTCGGGCGGATGCTCGAGCTGCAGGGCATCGAGACCGTCGTGATCGAGGCCCGCACGCAGGAGTACGTCCAGAAGCGCGTCCGCGCGGGCCTGCTCGAGCAGGGCACCGTCGACCTGATGATCGAGACCGGGGTGGGGGAGCGGCTGAAGCGCGAGGCGCTGCCGCAGCGCGGCCTGGAGTTCCGCTTCGCCGGCCAGCGCCACCGCATCCCCGTCACCGAGCTCACGGGTGGCAAGCGGGTCAACGTGTACGGCCAGCAGGAGGTCGTCAAGGACCTCGTCCAGGCGCGTCGCGAGTCCGGTGCGCCGCTGCTGTTCGAGGCGCCGGTCGTCGAGGTCGCCGCCATCGACACCGACGCGCCCGTCATCCGCTACCGCCAGGGAGACGAGGTTCGCGAGCTGCGCTGCGACGTGGTCGCCGGCTGCGACGGCTTCCACGGCGTCGCGCGCCACGCGGTCCCCGCCGGCGTCATGACCGAGCGCGGCTGCGAGTACCCGTACGGCTGGCTCGGCATCCTGGCCGACGCACCGCCGAGCAACGACGAGATCATCTACGCCTGGCACGAGCGCGGGATGGCGCTGCACAGCATGCGCTCCCCCGAGGTGAGCCGGCTCTACATCCAGTGCGCGCCCGACGAGGACCTCGCGAACTGGACCGACGAGCAGATCTGGGACGAGCTCGAGGCGCGCCTGTCGATCGACGACGACTGGACGCTGAACCGCGGGCCGATCCGCGAGAAGGGCGTCACCGGCATGCGCAGCTTCGTGCTCGAGCCGATGCAGTACGGGCGCCTGTACCTCGCCGGCGACGCCGCCCACATCGTCCCGCCGACCGGGGCGAAGGGGCTCAACCTCGCGGCGGCCGACGTCCGGACGCTCGCCGCCGCGCTCACGACGTGGTTCGCCGGCGGCGACGAGACCCTGCTCGACGCGTACTCCGCGACGTGCCTGGAGCGCATCTGGCGCGCCCAGCACAACGCGACCTGGCTCACCAAGCTGCTGCACCGCAGCCCGGACGCCAGCGACATGGACGCGCGCCTTCAGCTGGCCGAGCTCGAGTATGTGTGCACCTCGCCGGCGGGGCGCACGATGATCGCCGAGAACTACGTCGGGCTCGATCCGGTCAGCTGGCTCTGAGCCCGCGGCGGCCGCGGTCGCGACCGTCGCGGCGCGCGGTCAGGACACGCGCTGGTGGGCCATCCCGGCGGCGAGCTTCTGCAGCCCGAGTCGCACGCGCGACTTGATCGTCCCGAGCGGGACGCTGAGCTCGGCGGCGATCTCCGCCTGGGTCAGCCCGCCGTAGAACGCCAGCGCGATGACCTGCGCCTGCGGCGGCGGCAGCGCGGCGACCGCCCGGCGCACCTCGCGGGCACGGTCGCGGTGCTGGAGGAGCACGTCGGGGCGCTCGGCCTCGGCCATGGTCTCGGCGAGCTCGCGGGCCACCGTGCGCTGGTGCGAGGCGTCGCGGCGAAGGGCGTCGAGCGCCCGGTAGCGCACGATCCCCAGCAGCCACGTCCGCACGCTGCCGCGCTCCGCGTCGTACCGCCCCGCATGCCGCCACAGCGAGACGAACGCCTCCTGGACGACGTCCTCGGCGGCCGCCTCGGTGCCGAGGATCTGACGCGCGAGGATCAGCGCCGGCCGCGCGTGGCGGTCGTGGAGCTCGGCCACGGCGTGGGCGTCGCCGTCGCGCACGCGCTCGAGGGCGGAACGGTCGGCGTCGTCGTGTCGGAACGGCGGAGCGGCGAGCGCGTCCCTGCCGTCGCGGGTGACGGCCTCGTACACGGCCATGGGGTTCCCTTCCTGGGCGTCGATGCGCCAATACTACTCAGAGCGATACCGGTACCGCAATCGAAGGTCCCCATTCGGACACGTATCGGCGCTGACACGCCGCAATAGAGCCCGGATACGACGTCGCCCAGGGATTTGGTTTGCGGTATCGGTCGCGGTATCGTCCGCTCCATGCCGATGCGTGCGACGACGATCCGCTTCCCGGATTCGATCTGGCAGCTGCTCGAGGACGAGGCACAGCAGGAGGGCGTGAGCGCGGCGCAGTTCATCCGCGACGCGACGATCCTGCGGATCGGCGCCGTGATGGCCCAGCGCGGCGATCGCGCGGCGCTCGCCGGCCTGCAGGAGCTCGCGGTCGAGGAGGCCGGCGATCCGGCGCGCGGGGCGTCCGCGCCCGACCCGACGCAGGCGGTGCTGCGCGACCGGGACCGCGTCGCTGCGCTGCACGCCTCCGGCGCGCTGGAGCCGTCGAGCCGCGAGGCGCTCGACCGGATCGCGCAGATGGCCGCCGGCGTGCTCAACGTCCCGGTGGCGCTCGTGTCGCTCGTGGACGCCGACCAGCAGGTCTTCGGCGGGTGCATCGGCGTGGCCGAGCCGTGGGCCACCGATCGCCGGACACCGATGTCGCACTCGTTCTGCCAGCACGCGGTGGCCAGTCGAGAGCCGCTCATCGTCACCGACGCACGCGAGCATCCGGTGCTGCGCGACAACGCCGCGATCCGCGACCTGGGCGTCATCGCGTACGCGGGCGTCCCGCTGATCGACGCCGACGGCTACGCGCTCGGGACGCTTTGCGTGATCGACCACAAGCCGCGCACGTGGAGCCGCCAGGAGCTTCGCGTGCTTCAGGACCTCAGCGCCTCGGCGATGTCGGAGATCGCGCTCGGGGCGACCCGCCGGCAGCTCGCGCGGCTGGCCGAGCTGCGAAGCACCTGACGCGCCCGGCGGCGCCGGTCCTACCGGGCCTCGACGTTGCGCCGCAGGTTCTCGTGATGGCCGGCGAACTGGCGGGCGAGCACGCGCTTCACGACCGGGGCGAGCAGGCGCGCCGGCCCGCCGTCTTGCTCGTCTGCCAGGTGGCGAGCTTGGCGGGGTCGGTGACCTCGTCGAAGACGGCCTCGGGCGGGCGGGCGACCGTGAAGGTCTGCTCGACCCTCATGGGGAGTCTCAGGCCGCCGCTTCGACCCCGTGGCGCTCGGCCACGAGCGCCACGATGTCGCGCATGATCCGCGTGAGGTCGAAGTCCTTGGGGGTGTAGACCGCGGCCACGCCCGCGTCGCGCAGCGGCTGCACGTCGGCCTCCGGGATGATGCCGCCCACGACGATCGGCGTGTCGACGCCGCGCTCGCGCAGCGCGTCGAGCACGAGCGGGATCAGCTCGCGGTGCGAGCCGGAGAGGATCGACAGGCCGACGACGTGGACGCCCTCCTGCTCCGCGCTCACCGCGATCTGCGACGGCGTGAGGCGGATGCCCTCGTAGACGACGTCCATCCCGATGTCGCGGGCGCGGACGGCGATCTGCTCGGCGCCGTTGGAGTGCCCGTCGAGGCCCGGCTTGCCGACGAGGATCTTCATGCGGCGCCCGAGCGCATCGCTGACGCGGTCGATCTCCTCGCGGAGCGTCTCGAGGTCGTCGGGGCCCGCGCCCGCGGAGGCCTCGCCGACGCCGGTCGGCGCGCGGAACTCCCCGAACGCGTCGCGGAGCGCGCCGGACCACTCGCCGGTCGTGGCGCCGGCACGGGCGGCGGCGAGCGTCGCGGGCATGATGTTGGCGTCGCCGCGCGCGGCCTCGGCGAGGTCGGCCAGGGCCGCGTCGACGGCGGCCTGGTCGCGCTCGGCGCGCCAGGCGTCGAGGGCATCGCGGGCCTCGGCCTCGATCTCGGGGTCGACGGTCAGGATGCCGCCGTCGGCGCCGACGAGGAGGGGAGAGGGCTCGCTCTCGACGAAGCGGTTCAGGCCGACGACGACGTGCTCGCCGGACTCGATACGGCGGATGCGCTCGCGGTGGGAGTCGACGAGCGCCCCCTTCATGTAGTCGACGGCGGCGACCGCGCCGCCGTGCTCGTCGACGATCGCCATCTCGGCGCGCGCGCCCTCGAGGAGTTCGGCGACGAGACCGTCCATCACCTTGGAGCCGTCGAACAGGTCGGGGTACTCGAGCAGGTCGGTCTCGTAGGCGAGCACCTGCTGGATGCGCAGCGACCACTGCTGGTCCCACGAGCGCGGGAGGCCGAGCGCCTCGTTCCACGCCGGAAGCTGGATCGCGCGGGCGCGCGCCGAGCGGCCGAGCGTGACGGCGAGCGCCTCGAGGACGATGCGCTGGACGTTGTTCTCCGGCTGGGACTCGGTGAGCCCGAGCGAGTTGACCTGCACGCCGTAGCGGAAGCGCAGCAGCCGCTCGTCGGTGACGCCGTAGCGCTCGCGGCCGAGCTCCTCCCACAGGGTGCCCATCGCGCGCAGCTTCGCGTGCTCCTCGACGAACCGGACGCCCGCGTTGACGAAGAACGAGATCCGCCCGAACACCCGCGCCATGAGGTCCTCGCCGACGCGCTCGCGGACCGCGTCGAGCACGGCGATCGCGTTGGCCATCGCGTACGCGATCTCCTGGACCGGCGTGGCGCCGGCCTCCTGAAGGTGGTACGAGCAGATGTTGACCGGGTTCCAGCGCGGGACGTGCTCGACCGTGTAGGCGACCATGTCGGCGATCAGCCGCATCGAGGGCCCCGGCGGGAACGCGTAGGTCCCGCGGGCGAGGAACTCCTTGATGATGTCGTTCTGGGTCGTGCCCTGGAGCGCCGTCGGCTCGACGCCGTTGTCCTCGGCCGTGACGATGTAGAGCGCGAGCAGCCAGGCGGCCGTCGCGTTGATCGTCATCGACGTGTTCATCTCGCCGAGCGGGATGCCGTCGAGCAGCGTGTGCATGTCGCCGCGGTGGGAGACCGGCACCCCGACCTTGCCCACCTCGCCGCGCGCGAGCTCGTGGTCTGGGTCGTAGCCGGTCTGGGTCGGCAGGTCGAAGGCGATCGACAGGCCGGTCTGGCCCTTGGCCAGGTTCGACCGGTACAGCGCGTTGGACCGCGCCGCGCTCGAATGCCCGGCGTAGGTGCGCATCATCCAGGGCCGGTCGGGCTCGGGCAGGCGGGGCGACGGCGTCATGGCCCCGCGATTGTATGGTCCGGCCCCCGTGCCGAAGCCGACCGCCCCCCGTCCCGGCGCCTCGATCCGCGCGCGTGCCCGCGACGCGCGCGAGCGCCTGGCCGGTCGCGGCGGCCGGCTCGTGCCGCCCCGGCGCCTGCAGGTGGCGACCGACGGCGACTTCGTCGCCACCGGCGACGAGTTCCTCTCCCACCTGGTCGCGCTCTGCGAGCTGCGCCCGCAGGATCGCGTCCTCGACGTCGGCTGCGGCAACGGCCGCCTCGCGCGCCCGCTCGCCGGCTACCTGAGCATCGACGGCTCCTACGACGGCTTCGACGTGGACGCGGACGCGATCGCGTGGTGC
>JAXDHC010000443.1:0-3896 GCA_034664705.1 Solirubrobacteraceae bacterium | reverse complement strand
AGCCGAGCGCCGCGACGTGCCCGGACTGCTCGTCGCCGAGCAGGTTGCCGGCGCCGCGGATCTCGAGGTCGCGCATCGCGATCTTGAAGCCGGCGCCGAGCTCGGTGTAGTCGCTCAGCGCGCTCAGGCGCTTCGTCGCCTCCTCGGTCAGCACCGCCGCGCTGGGGTACAGGAGGTACGCGTACGCGCGCTCGCGGCTGCGGCCGACCCGGCCGCGGATCTGGTAGAGCTGGGCGAGGCCGAAGGTGTCGGCGCGCTCGACGACGAGCGTGTTGGCCTGCGGGATGTCGATGCCCGACTCGATGATGCTGGTCGCGACGAGCACGTCGGCGTCGCCCCGCAGGAAGCCGAGCATCCGGTTCTCGAGCTCCTTCTCGTCGAGCTGCCCGTGGGCGACCTCGAAGGTCATGCCGGGGCACAGGCCGCGCAGCCGCTCGGCGGTCTCGTCGATCGTCTCGACGCGGTTGTGCACGAAGAACGCCTGGCCGCCGCGCGCCTTCTCGCGCTGGAGGGCCTGCTTGACGAGCTCCTCGTCGTACTCGCCGACGTACGTCTTGACCGGGCGCCGGCCCTCGGGCGGCGTCTCGATCACGGTGATGTCGCGCATGCCGGCGAGCGACATCTGCATCGTGCGCGGGATCGGCGTCGCGCTCATCGCGATGACGTCGACCTTGAGCTTGAGCTGGCGCAGGAGCTCCTTCTGCTTGACCCCGAAGCGCTGCTCCTCGTCGACGATGATCAGGCCGATGTCCTTGCCGCGCATGTCGCGGCCGAGCAGCCGGTGCGTGCCGACGAGGATGTCGACCTTGCCCTCGTTGAAGGCGGCGACGGCGTCGCGCTGCTGCTTCGGCGTGCGGAAGCGGCTGACGTGCTCGATCGTGAACGGGTAGTCCTTGAGGCGCTCCGTGAACGTGCCGAAGTGCTGCTGGGCGAGGATCGTCGTGGGCGCGAGGACGAGCACCTGCTTGCCGTCGTCGGCTGCCTTGAACGCCGCGCGCAGGGCGACCTCGGTCTTGCCGTAGCCGACGTCGCCGCAGATCAGGCGGTCCATCGGCTGCGGGCGCTCCATGTCGGCCTTCACGGCCTCGATGGCCTCGCGCTGGTCGGGCGTCTCCTGCCAGGGGAACGCGGCCTCGAACTCGCGCAGCCACTCGGAGTCCTCCGGATAGCTGTGGCCCATGCGGCGGCGGCGCTCGGCGTAGAGGTTGATGAGCTCGCCCGCGAGCTGCTGGGCGGCGCGCCGCGCACGCGCCTTCATCGTCTCCCAGGACTTGCCGCCGAGCTTGCTCAGCGGCGGGTGGCTGCCGCCCGCGCCGACGTACCGGCTGATCTTCGCCAGCTGGTCGACGGGCATGAACACGCGGTCGGTGCCGGCGAACTCGAGCTCGAGGTAGTCGCGGGTCACGCCGCCGACCGTCTTGGTCTCGAAGCCGGCGAAGCGTGCGAGGCCGTGGTCCTCGTGGACGACGATGTCGCCGGTGCGCAGGTCGGCGAACGAGCGCAGCGCGCCCCGGCCCCGGCCGCTCGGGCGCTGCTGCTCGGCGCGGCGGCGGCGGAAGAGCCGGTGCTCCGGGATGACGGCGAGCTTGAGCCCCGCCGCGATGAAGCCGTCGCGGAGGCTCGCCTGGGCGAACCCCAGCTCGGAGCTCGCCGGCCGCGCGCCGTTCAGCCACGTCGCCCGCAGGCGCGCGAGGTTGTAGGCGGCGCGCTCGCCGTCCCCGCGGCGCGGCCACGCGACGACCGTCCGGTAGTCGGAGCGCACGAGCTTCTCGAGCTCGGGCTCGGCCTCGCGCAGCGACCGCGCGGCCACGTCGGCCGCCTGCGCGCGGAACTCGATCGGCTGGTCGGAGGCGATCGAGCTGAGGTGGATCCGTGCGCGCTCGTCGAGCGCGGCGGTGATCGCCTCCGGCTTGACGTAGAGGTGGTGGGCGTCCTCGTCGTGGAAGGCCGCGCAGACGTCCTGCCAGTGGTCGGCCAGCGCCGGGCGGACCTCCTCGTCGGCGGCGATGATCACGGCGGCGTCGGCGGGCGCGAGGTCGAGGAACGCGTGGAAGCGGTCGACCGGCAGCAGCTGGGCGACGTCAGGCCGGCTCTCGGAGTCCTCCAGCGCCGCGATCTCGGCGAGCTCGCGGTGCTCGGCCGCCAGCTCGGCGGCCGGGGCGATCTCGATCGCGTCGGTCTCGCCCAGGCTGCGCTGGGTGAAGGTCGAGAAGTACCGCAGCGCCTCGATCTCGATGTCGAACATGTCGACGCGGACCGCGCGGTCCTCGGTGGCCGGGAAGACGTCGAGCAGCCCGCCGCGGATGGCGAACTGGCCACGGTCCTCGACCTGGTCCACGCGCTCGTAGCCGGCGGCGACGAGATCGCCCGCCACCTCGTCGAGGTCGATGAGGTCGCCCACGCGCAGCGTGAACGAGTGCGGGCGCAGCGCCGGGTCGGGGACCTTCTCGCTCAGCGCGACGGCCGAGACCACGACGACGGCCGGCTCGGCGCCGGCCGCCTCCGCCTCCTCGGAGCCGAGCAGCGCGTCGAGTGCGGCGACGCGCAGGCCGACGAGGTGCGCGGGCGGCGCGAGGTGCGATTCGTAGGCGACGCCGCGGCTGGGGTAGAAACGGACCGGGCGCGGCGCGAGCCAGGCGCGCAGGTCGGCGGCGAGGTCGCGCGCCTGGCGGTCGTCGCCGGCCACCACGATCGCCGGGCGGCCCGCCGCGAGCGCGTCGTCGACGCCGTCCAGGAGCGCGGCGATCAGGTACGGGCGCAGCGACGAGGACACGAACGCGCGCCCGCCGTCGCGCGCGAGCGCGACACCGTCCGGCACGTCCTGGAGCTGTCTGAGAAGCGGTCTGAGAGCCATGCGAGCACGGCGAGCGACCGCGCAGAGGGTGGCGCGGCCGGGCCTCAGGCACTCTAGCGCCCGGCTCTCCCGGCTCAGGCGCGGCCCCACGCGGCTCGGCGATCGGACGCCGCGGCTCCGAACGCGCCACCTTCACATCCGATCGGGCTCCCGCCGCGACATAGCCGCCGCAGGCACTCCACGCCAACGACCGCGGCATCAGCCGCCGGGAGAGTCCATGACGCAATTCCTCGACGAGGTGTACGAGACGATCGACGAGCAGCACCGCGACCGGCCGGCGGCCACGCGCCGGCAGCTGGTCGCCGGCGCGGCGGCGACGCTGGGCGGCATGGGGCTGCTCGGCGTGACGCAGAACGCGTTCGCGCAGAGCAGCGGGCTGCCGAAGTCGTCCCGAAACGCCGCGCCGAACACGCCGGAGAACATCGTGAACATCGCGGCGACCGCCGAGGTGCTCGCGACGATCGTCAACACGGTCGGCCCCGAGAAGGTCAGCCTCGACGCGACGACGCGGGCGAACATCCAGGCCGCGGCGCGCGAGGAGCTCATCCACTACCAGGTGCTCACCTCCAGCGCCGTCGGCGCGACCCCGCTGACGAAGCGCATCTGGGTCCCGGACGCGGTCTTCGCCTCGCGCGAGTCGCTGCTCGGCACGCTCGTCGTGGGCGACCAGATCTTCATCAACGCCTATCTGCTCGGCGGCACGGTCTTCGCGCGCGCCGGCGGTCTGGCCGGCTCGCGCTTCGCGCGCATCGCCGCCGAGTTCATGGGCGTCGAGGCGGTCCACCGCGCGCTCGCCCTGCAGTCGCTCGGGCGCCTGGGCAACGACCGCGCGTTCATGCGCTTCTCCCAGCGCGAGGAGGCGACGGGCCTGCCGACGTCGGGCTCGCCGGGCTTCTACAAGATCACCGACGCCGTGACCGCGCTCGAGGGCGCCGGCTTCGGCTTCGGCAAGCAGGGATCGCCGGCCGGGCAGTTCTACGACTTCGACGAGGTCAGCAGGCGCACGCCCGACCCCGTGGGCGTCAACACGCGTACGCCCGCG
>JAXDHC010000442.1:0-3071 GCA_034664705.1 Solirubrobacteraceae bacterium | reverse complement strand
AGCCACTCGAACGAGCGGCGCTGGATGTCGATCAGGTTCGGGACATCGAGGGACTTGTTCAGGCGCGCGAAAGAGCGACGCGTGCGCGGAGCGGCAACGCTAGGCAAGACAGCGACTCCTCAGGGGGTCGAAAGAGACGGGCAACACGGCGGAGGGCGCTCGCGAGAGAAAGCGCGACTAGCCAAGATAGCACAGGCAAGTGTCGCCCCCGCCGGGGGGCTTTCGGCGCTCACGGACCCCGCCCGCGGCGGCCGCGTATGTGGCGCGGCACCGACTATGGGGCGGCTACGACTATTGGCCGACCGCGGAAGGGTAGCGCCCGCCCGGCGATCGCGCCACCCGGTGGGATGCAGGGATTTGCCGAGGCCGGCGAGCGAGCCGGAGCGGGTCGCCGTCCGACGGATGCCGGGCTGGTTGGCTCGAGGGGGGCGTGGCCCCGCGAACGACGAAGGGCGCCCCTCTCGGGACGCCCTTCGCGGGACGGCTGCGCGTGTGCGCGGGAGCTACTTGAGCTCGACGCTCGCGCCGGCCTCCTCGAGCTCGGCCTTGAGCTTCTCGGCCTCGTCGCGCTCGACGCCCTCGCGGACGGGCTTGGGTGCCTCGTCGACGAGCGCCTTGGCCTCCTTGAGGCCGAGGCCGGTCGCCGCGCGGACGACCTTGATGACCTGGATCTTCTTGTCGCCGGCGCCGGTGATGACGACGTCGACCGTCGAGCTCTCCTCCTCCTCGGCAGCGCCGCCGCCGTCACCGCCGGCCGCCGGGGCGGCCGCCGCGACGGCCGTCGCCGACACGCCGAACTCCTCCTCGAGCGCCTTGATGCGCTCGGACAGCTCGAGCACCGAGATGCTCTTGAGCTCGTCGATCCACTCCTGGGTGGTGGTCATGGTTCCTCCTGGGTTCGCTTCGGCGTCTCCGGCCTACGCCGAAGCGTCCGCCTGCTGATCGGTTGTCTCGTCGGAAGTGCTGGTGTCGGGCGCGCCCTCGGCGGGCTGCTCCGGGGACGCGGGCTCCGACGGGGGCTCGGCGTCCTGGTCAGGGGTCTCGGTCTCCGCGCCGCGCTCGCCCTCGCCGGGCGTCTCCGCCGCGGCGTCGGCGGCGGGGGCCGCGGCGTCGGCGGCCGGAGTCGCGTCAGCGGCCGGCTGCTCGTCCGCGGGGACCGGCTCGGTGGCCGTCTCGGCGGGCGTCTCGGCGGCGCTCGCCGCCGGCGCGTCGGCGGCCGGGATCTCGCCGCTCTCCTTCTTCTCGCGCACCTGGTCCAGCGCGATGGCGACCCCGGCGATGAGCGCGTTGAGCGTGCGGACCACGCCGGTGATCGGCGAGGCGACGACGCCGACGAGCTGGCCGTAGAGGACCTCGCGCGAGGGAAGCCGCGAGATCGCGAGGATCTGCTCGCCGTCGAGGACGTCGCCGTCCATGATGCCGCCCTTGAAGGTCAGCAGCTGGGTCTCGCGGCTGAAGGTGGCGATCGCCTTGGCGGCGGTCGCGACGTCGCCGCGCACGAACGTCAGCGCGGTCGGTCCCTCCAGCAGCGGCTTCAGCCCCTCCGCGCCGACCCGGTCGGCGGCGCGCTCGGTCAGCGTGTTCTTGACGACGCGGAACGACGCGTCCGCGTCGCGCAGGCGCGTGCGGACGTCGGCGGCCTGCGGCACGGAGATGCCGCGGAAGTCGACGGCGAAGACGGCGCCGGACTCCTGGATCTGGTCGGCGATCTCGGCGATCGCCGCGGATTTCTGCTCTCGGTTCATGGGCCTCCTGGTCGGGGCTTCCGGCGGGCCGCACGATCGCGGCCCCGCCTGCCCGAGGTCTTCGGTGGCTCGATGAAGGCTATGCGGCGGTGGCCGCAGCCTCCTCGAGGATGTCTCGGGTCCGGCTCGGATCGACCTTCACGCCGGGACCCATCGTCGAGGCGAGCGTGATCGAGCGGATGTAGCGGCCCTTGGCCGCCGACGGCTTCGCGCGGATGATCTCCTCGATCACCGCGGCGTAGTTCTCGAGCAGGGCGCGCTCGTCGAAGCTGGACTTGCCGATCGTGAGGTGGACGATCGCGGTCCGGTCGGTGCGGTACTCGACCTTGCCGGACTTGGATTCCTCGACGGCCCTGCCGACGTCCATGGTGACCGTGCCGACCTTGGGGTTCGGCATCTTGCCCTGCGGGCCGAGGATGCGGCCGAGGCGGCCGACGACGGGCATCATGTCCGGCGTGGCGATGGCCACGTCGAAGTCGGTGAAGCCCTCCTCGATGCGCTTGGCGAGGTCGTCGGCGCCCACGACGTCGGCACCGGCCTCCTCGGCCTCGCGCGCCTTGTCGCCCTTGGCGAACACGGCGACCGTGACGCTCTTGCCCAGGCCGTTCGGCAGCGCGATGGTGCCGCGCAGCTGCTCGTCGGCGTGACGGACGTTCAGGCCCGTGCGGACGTGGACCTCGACGGACTCGTCGAACTTCGAGCGCTTGAGCTCCTTGACGAGCCCGACGGCCTCGACCGGCGTGTACTCGTGCTCGCGATCGACCTTGGCGAGCGCCTCGATGTAGCTCTTGCCGTGCCTGGCCATGTCAGCCGACCTCCACGCCCATCGAGCGGGCGGTGCCCGCGATGATCTTCGCCGCCTGATCGACGTCGTGCGCGTTCAGGTCGGCGAGCTTGCGCTCGGCGATCTCACGCACCTGCGCCTGGGTGATCCGGGCGACCTTGTCGCGATTCGGCTCGCTCGAGCCCTTCTCGATGCCCGCGGCCTGCTTGATCAGCACGGCGGCCGGCGGGGTCTTCGTCACGAAGGTGAAGGAACGGTCCTCGTAGACCGTGATCACCACCGGGATGACGGTGCCCACGGAGTCCTGCGTCTGGGCGTTGAACGCCTTGCAGAACTCCATGATGTTGATGCCGTGCTGGCCGAGGGCGGGGCCCACGGGCGGCGCCGGGGACGCCTGTCCGCCGACGGTCTGCAGCTTGATCTGGGTGAGGACCTTCTTGGCCATTGATGCGCTTCCTGGGAGAGCCGGCGACAGGCGCCGATCAGATCTTCTTCACTTGGTCGAAGCCGACCTCGACCGGCGTCTCGCGACCGAAGATTGA
>JAXDHC010000441.1:0-2574 GCA_034664705.1 Solirubrobacteraceae bacterium | reverse complement strand
GCGGTCGCCGCCCACGAGCGCGAACGCGCGGTCCTCGAAGAGCAGCAGGCGCGCTCCGCCGCCCTGCATGGGAACCGCCAGGTCGCGGCCGTGCCCGGCGCCGCGCACCGCGCGGCCGATCGCGTCGGCGACCTCGATGCCCCCGGTCCCGGCGTCCACGACGCCGTCGTCGTCCGGGATGCGGCTGCGGTCGAGGACGCCGGCGGCCGCGACGGCCGGCCGCAGGGCCAGCCCCAGGCGCGCGTAGCGGCGCATCGCGGCGGGGCTCACGCTGGAGAGGATGATGTGCCCGCGCGCGCCCTGCGCCTCGCCGTGGGCCCAGGCGCGCTCGAGCAGGCGCCGGCCGATGCCGCGGCCGTGGAGGGGCGCGGCGACGGCGAACAGCGACAGGCCCCAGACCCGCTCGCGCACGAGCGCGAGCGCGATCCCGACGACCTGGCCGTCGTGCTCGGCGATCCAGGCGCCGCCCGGGTCGGTGCGCTGGAGATGGGCGAGGCGCGCGAAGGCGGCGTCGAGGCTCGCGGCGTCGGCGGTCGCGCCGGGCGCCGACAGGACGCTGTACGCGACGGCCTGGGCGGGAACGACGTCGCGAGGCGTCATCGGGCGGATGTCGACGGTCTCGCGCACTGGCCGTCAGTCAAGCATGCGCCCGATGCACTACCCTTCACCGTCGCTCATGGCCGTCCCCAAGCAGAAGCAGTCACACAGCCGCACGCACAAGCGCCGCGCGCAGCACAAGATCTCCGCGCCGACGTACAACGCGTGCCCGCAGTGCCACAGCCCGCGCCTCCCGCACCGCGTGTGCCCGGTGTGCGGCACCTACGCGGGCCGCGAGGTCGTGCACGTGCATACGCACGACCACGACCACGAGCACTAGACGCCGCGCCTGGCCGGCGGCCGGGCGGTCCGCCCGGCTATATAGCCTTCAGCCGATGAGCATCACGGTCGCGGTCGACGCCAACGGCGCCGACCTCGGGCCCGCCGAGGTGGCCGCAGGGGCGGCCGACGCGGCGGAGCAGGGCGTGCGCGTCCTGCTGTTCGGGCCCGCTGATGAGATGGGACCCCAGCCGGACGGCGTCGAGGTGATCGACGCGCCCGTGTCGATCGCCAAGGCGGCCGACCCGGTCGCCGCCGTGCGCTCGACGCCCGACGCCTCGATCGTGCAGGCCGCCGTCGCCGTCGCCGACGGGCTCGCGGACGCCTTCGTCTCCGGCGGCTCGACCGGCCCCGCGCTCGCCGCCGCGCTCTTCAACATCCGCCGCGCCCGCGGCATCCACCGCCCGGCGCTCGCGATCCCGGTGCCCGTGCCCGAGCACCCCGTCATCATCGTCGACGTCGGCGCCAACACCGAGGTGCGCTCCGAGCACCTCGTGCAGTTCGGCTTCATGGGCGCCGCGCTCGCGCAGACGGTGCTCGGCATCGACCGCCCGCGCGTCGGCCTGCTCTCGATCGGCGAGGAGGCGAGCAAGGGCACGCCGCTGGTCATCGAGACCCACAACGCGCTGCGCGACCGCATCGCGGACGGCGGCACCTACGACTTCGTCGGCAACGTCGAGGGCAACGAGGTCCCCAAGGGCCGGGCCGACGTCATCGTCACCGACGGCTTCACGGGGAACATCGTCCTGAAGCTCATGGAGGGCGTCTCCGAGGAGATGCTGCTCAACATCCGCCGGGTCTCCGCGTCGTCTCGGCGCGCGAAGGCGGGCGGCCTCCTGCTGCGCCCCGCGCTGCTTCAGTTCCGCGACGTCATCGACCCCGAGAGCGCCGGCGGCGCCTACCTCCTGGGCCTGCGCCGGCTCGGCGTCGTGCCGCACGGGCGCTTCTCGCGGCGCGGCATCGCGCAGGCGGTGCTGCTCGCCGCGCGGGCGACCGACGAGGACATCGCCGGACGGACCCACGCCGCGCTCGAGGCGGCGCACGCGCTGCGGCGCGGCGCGGAGCCATCCGCGGCGGCGTCTACGGTTCCCACGTCATGACCCGCGACGAGGCGTTCACGCTGATCCAGGCCCACCTGGCCGACGAGCTCGAGGTGGACCCGGCGCGCATCGACGAGACCACGCGCTTCCGCGAGGACCTCGAGGCGGACTCGCTCGACCTCTACACGCTGGTGCAGGAGCTCGAGGACTCCTTCGGCGTGAAGATGTCCGACGAGGAGGCGGCGAAGATCGCCACCGTGGGTCAGGCCGTCGACTTCGTCGTCGCCCACGCCCCAGCCACCTCCTGATCCGCTGGAACGCCTCCGACAGCTGCTGGACGAGCTCCCCGAGGACCTGCGTCAGCAGGTCTTCACGCATGCCTCGTGGACGGATCGCCGCAGCGACTCGTACTCGCGGCTGGCGTTCCTCGGCGACAGCGTCCTCGGCCTCTCCGTCACGTCGCACCTGTACCCGCGCCTGGAGGCCGAGCGCTACGGCGCCGGCCGCCTGACGAAGATCCGCGCGCAGACGGTCTCTGGCCCGGCGTGCCGGGCGGTGGCCGAGCGCCTGGGAGTGCCCGAGCGGCTCGTCGCCGCCGCGCCGCCGGGCGTCGGGCAGAGCGCCGCGACGCTCACCTCCACCGAGCGCGTGCTCGCCT
>JAXDHC010000440.1:0-7406 GCA_034664705.1 Solirubrobacteraceae bacterium | reverse complement strand
GGGCCTCGTCGGCCTGAAGGATCGTGTGGAAGCGCTCGGCGGGCGGATAGGCGTCGAGAGCGCACCCGGCGCAGGGACCGCGCTTCGCGTCGAACTTCCGCTGCCCGACGAGCCCGAGCTGTCGGGCGGATCGGACGGCGGGGCTCACCCGGCCGGGGCGCTGCGCGGCTGCGCCGCCAGGACGACCCGTAGCGTCAGGCGGCGAGTACCGCGCCGGAGGCCGAGGGGTGAGGTTTGCCCCGGCCGGCGCGGTCCCGACCCCGAGGTAGGCATGGGCCGGCGTGGATCCGCGCTCGAGGTCGCCGAGCTCCGCCTTCGCGATGTTCGACGGGACGGCGAAGCCGACCCCCGTGCTGCTGTCCACGCCGGAGCCGCCCGTCGCGATCTGGTCGACGATGCCGATGACCTGGCCTGCGTGCATGGTCGCCCCCACGCTGGAGCAGGCGCGGCCGGATGTCGTCGGTCGCCGGGCGGCCTCGGACGACTACTCCCGCGGTGGCAGGTGGGCCGCCGGATCTCGCCTCCTACGCCGCTTGCGGTAGGCCGACGAATGCGCTCACGGGGCGACGACGAACGGGGACGCCTGCTCGACGATCGGCCCCAGGTACCCCGTCGAAATTCTCGCCCGGCTCCTCGAGCTCGCCGAAGAGCGCATCGCGGCCGAGCACTACGGTCTCACGGCCGACCCCGCGTACCTCGCTGACCCTGGACTCCGAGGTCCTCCAACAGCGGCACGCGCTGATCGGCGCCCTTGTCACCGAGATCGCCCGCGGCACTCGCGCGAAGACGTGCGCCACGTTTGTCGCGGTGGCACCTACGGCCCGTGGAGTAGGCCATAAGAGCCGCCTGACGGCCGACGACGCCCGGGGTGCGTCGCTGCAGCCTTTGTGGCATGCCAATCCTCAATGGTCCTCCACACGGTGTCTGCCGGTGGAGCATCGCGGCCGTCGTGACCGTCGCCGCCGTCGTGGGCGCCGCGTCGACCGCGTCGGCGCACGAGCTCATCAACGGGCAGGCCGGCTGCACCGGCCTCACGGCCGGGTATGCCGGGTTCGCCGACAGCCAGAAGCCGATCACCTACCGCTTGCGGCCGGCAACCACGTGGTGACGTTCACCTCGACCTGGCCCGGGCAGGCCGGTCAGAACGGAGCGTTCACGCAGACGGTCGAGGGCTGCCCGGGGCCGCCGGCACCGCCGGCTGTACCGCCGACGCCTCCGTCGCCGCCTGCGGCTTCGGCGCCCCCCGCCTCGGTCGTCGCGCCCGCCCCGGCCCCGGCTGCGCCCGTGTCCCGCGTGAAGTCGGCGCACGCCCGGAGATCCGCCGCGAAGCCCGTCAAGACGTGCCGATCCGGACGCCGCCATCTCCACGACAGCCACGGGCGCCGGTTCACGATGTGCCGGACCAAGCCCGTTCGGACCACAGTGCGCAGCCCGCACTTCGCCGGCTGAGGCCTCGACATGTCGATCCATGGACTCAGCCGAGGCGCGCGTCGCTCAGCGCCAGGGGTTGCCTCGGCATCGGTCGCGTTCGCGCTCGCGATGGCGATGCTCGGCACGACGCTGCCCACCCCGCTGTACAGCCTGTATCGCGAGCGTTTCGGGTTCTCCGAGCTGATGATCACCGTGATCTTCGCGACGTACGCGGCAGGCGTGATCGCCTCCCTGCTGTTGTTCGGCCGCCTTTCGGACCAGGTCGGGCGCCGGCGGATGCTGCTGCCGGGGCTCGCCCTGGCCGCGCTCGGCGCGATCGCCTTCCTGATCGCCGACGATCTCCCTCTGCTGCTCGTCGGCCGCGTCCTGGCGGGACTCTCGGCGGGCATCTTCACCGGCACCGCAACCGCGACGCTGGTGGACCTGGCGGGCCCCGGACACCGGTCGAGGGCCACGCTCACGGCGACGATCGCGAACATGGGCGGCCTCGGGTGTGGCCCCCTGCTCGCCGGGGTGCTGTCGCAATGGGCCGGGTCGCCGATGCGGCTGGCCTTCTGGGTCTATCTGGCGCTGCTGGTGCCGGCGGCCATCGGCATCTGGGCGATGCCGGAGCCCGTCGTCGCGACCAGCCGCCCGCGGCTGCGGCCCCAGGCGCTATCGGTACCCCCGGAGATGCGTGCGGCCTTCGTCGAGGCGGCACTCGCCGGCTTTGCCGGATTCGCGGTGCTCGGCCTGTTCACCGCCGTGACGCCCACCTTCCTCGGCCAGGAGCTCGGGGTGACGAACCGCGCCGTCGTCGGTCTCGTCGTCTTCGCCGTCTTCGCCGCCTCGATGGTCGGACAGGCGGTGCTCGAGCTGGTGCCCGAGGGGGTGGCGATGCCCGCCGGTTGCGTGGCGCTGATCGCCGGGATGGGCTCGCTCGCGCTCGGCTTGGCGCTCCCGTCGCTGGGGCTCCTCGTGCTCGGTGGCGTCATCGCGGGCCTCGGCCATGGCCTGGCCTTCCGCGCAGGACTGACAGTCGTGAACACCAGGGCTCCCGCGGAACACCGCGCGGCGGTCGCGTCGAGCTTCTTCGTGGTCATGTACGTCGCGATCTCGCTGCCCGTGATCGGCGAAGGCATCCTCACCCAGGCGACCGCGCTACGCACGGCCGGGCTGACCTTCGCCGCGGCCGTGGCGGCTGTGGCGCTCGTGGTGCTGGTCCTGCTCGGGCGCGAGCGCGTGAGGGCTGCCGGTGGCATTCGCGGGCGCAGGGCGTCGGTGGCGCAGGCGGGGTCTCGTTGAGACGTTGGCAATAGTCGGCTGTGGAATAAACCGAAGGAGATTCAGGATGTTCAATCCGAGACTGACCAGGCCCCTCGCGATCGGCGGCGCCGTCGTCGTGATCGCCGGCGCCGGTTATGGGATCGTCAGCGCAACCTCGGGCGGCGGCTCGGCTGGTGCGAGTGCCCCACAAGCGGCGAAGCCGGGATCCAACGCGCGGTCCGGGCCGGCCGCCGGAGGCGTGGTCGGCACGGTCAGCAGCGTGTCGACGTCGGGCTTCACGGTGTCGACATCAGCGGGTCAGAAGGCGACCGTCAAGACGGCGTCCACCACGACATACCGGAGGGGGACGAGCTCGACCTCGGCGAGTGCCGTACACAAGGGTGAATCGGTCCTCGCGCTCGGGACGACGAGCGGGACGACGATCACGGCGACGCAGGTCGTCGTCCAACCGGCCGGCGGCGGATCGGCGACGTACTCGCCGTCGAAGGTGATCGCGTTCAAGCGCGGAGCACCGGCTCCGTCGAAGCAGGACGGTCAGATCCCGCCGAACTACAGTGAGGGCTCGGGGACGATCGTCAGCGGAACGGCAGCGACCAACGCGACCCAAGCAGCGTTGGCTACCTATCCGGGCGGCGTCGTCGACCGCGTTGTCAGGCTGAGCGACGGCGAGTACGAGGTCCACAACATCGGCGTCAGCTGGCCTCACCACATCTTCGTCGACAAGCGCGTCCAGGTCGTTGGCGCCGACTAGTGGACGACACCCACTCTCGCAACACACGTTCCAGCCAGCTGCAACCGGGCTCTTGCAGCCTGCGGGCAGGGCGATGTGTCGCTGGCCGCAACGACAGCGGGGGCGGCGAGCAGGATCGTTGAGCTCATGGCTTACGTCGAATGCGTGCGCTGCGGCCTTGCCGCCTACACGGCCGCCCGGTGGTCGACGATCGACCACTGCGTACGCTGCGGCGCGCCGCTGCCGCGTCGCGCGGGAAGCGTCACGCCGATTGCGCGCCGCTCGCGCTTCACGACCGAGCGCACCGGGCGGCCGGCGACCTCGGCGCCGCACAAGCAGCCCCCGGCGGCATGATGCATCCAGCGGGTATCGAGCTCCGTCGACGTGCCCTCGAGGGCGGCTCGTGAGCGCCATCGGCACGCCGCGGCGGATCTCGCCGCTGCGCCGCATTCACCGGCACGAGTGGTCGCCGGTGGACCGCATGGTGGTCATCGTGCTGCTCGCGATCGTCCTCGGCTGCCTCTTTCTCGTCACCTACTCGCTCGCGCTGGGCGACCCGGTCCCGCGCCGCATCGACGCAGCCCTGGTCGGCGACCCGGCCGCTCAGCCGCGCGCCGTCGACGCTGTCGAGGATGTCGCCGACGGGAAGCTCGACTTCCGCCGCTACGCCTCGGTCCCGGCCGCTCTGCACGCGATCGACGAGCAGCGCGTCTACGCCGCCCTCGATCTCACGGCCACCCGACCGACGCTGTACGTGGCGAGCGCGGCCGGCGCGTCCGTGGCGCGCGTGCTCGAGCGGATCTCCTCGGTCGATCCGGCGGTGCGCGTCGTCGACACCCATCCGCTCCAAGCCAGGGACCCCAACGGGCTGGACCTCTTCTATCGGATGCTCGTCGCCACGATCATCGGCTTCATCACGGTCTTCCAGGTGCTCGCGCAGGCCGGCCGGCTGGCGCGGCGCCACCACGTCGCGTTCGTGGTGGGCCTAGCGGTGGCGGCGTCGGTCGCGCTGACGCTCGTCGGCGGCGTGCTCCTGCACGCGTCCGCCACGTCGGACCTGGAGCAGTGGGGGATCCTCGCACTGCACATCCTGGCGGTCGCGTCGTTCACCTCGCTGATGGCCGTCCTGATCGGCCGTTGGGCGATCGTGCCGACCTGGCTTTTCTTCGTCATTCTCGGCAACACCTCATCCGGAGGCGCGGTCTCCCCGCCGCTGCTCCCGGCCCCGTTCGCGTTCATCTCGCAGTGGCTGCCCTCGGGTGCAACGGTCACGGCGCTCCGTGACGCCGTCTACTTCCGCGGTGACCAGCACGTGCGCCCGATCGCCGTACTGGCAGTCTGGGCGCTGGCGCTCTTCGTCGTGTGGCTCGTCGTCGCACGCCGTCGTGAGACGAGCTCGGCAGCGGCCTGAGCCACCACCACGCGCCGGCGCCGCGCACGCCTGAACCGCCATGTGAGCGCCGCGGAGGCTGAGCGCGCGAGCGGTCGACGCGGTGGCCACGCTGCGCCGCGTCGCGTCCTTGTCGCGCCAGCTCGACGCCGGCGAGGTGTTCACGTGTTCACGTGTTCACGGCGACTGTCGCGGGGCTTGGTGAACGAGAAAACCCCGCGGTAGCGGGGCGCTCGTCCAGTGGAGCCAGCCGGGATCGAACCGGCGACCTCCTGCTTGCAAAGCAGGCGCTCTCCCAGCTGAGCTATGGCCCCGTGCCCGGCCGAGTGTAGCGACGGTCCTGGGGAGAAAGAGGTGGGGCGCGCCTCCGGCCCCGGAGGCGCGCCCCTGCGGGTCTGGGCGCCTCCCGTTCCCCAACACAAGGCGCCGTACAACCCGGGTTCTTTCCTGTCTTCGGCACCGACGGGGGGAACTTCAGCGGCGTCCATCCGGCCGTGGACGGGCGTCCTGGGCGCGGGCTACAGCGCGAGCGTGCCGTCGAAGACCACGACGGCGTCGCCGGCGACCCGGACGCGCTCGCCGGCCTCGCAGCGCAGGCGGCTCGGGCGTCCCATCGCCACGCCCTGATCGATATGCAGGCGCAGCGCGCCGGTGCGCGCGTGGAGGTAGGCCATCAGCGGGCCGGCGGCCGAGCCGGTGGCCGGGTCCTCGGCGACGCCCGCGTCGTCCACGAAGAAGCCGCGCGCCTGCGCGCCCTCCAGGCGCGAGTCGCAGAACACCGGGTACGCGCAGGTGCACCCGAGCGCGGTGAGCAGGCGGCGAAGCGCGGCGGCGTCCGGAGCGATCCGGTCCAGGACGGTCGGGTCGCGCACCGGCAGCATGAGGTGCGCGATGCCCGTCGACACGACCTGCGGCGGCAGCTCCGGGTGCCCGTCCCCGGTCGCCAGGCCGAGCGGCGCGAGCGCCTCGGCCGGGTCGACCTCGGAGCCGAAGCTCGCCGGCTCCTGGAGCATGGACGCGCGCGCGACGCCGTCGCCGAGCTGCACCTCGACCGGCTGCAGCCCGGCGGGCGTCTGCTGGACGTAGCGCACCTCGCGCGCGCCGTGGGCGCGGGCCACGGCCACCGCCGTCCCGAGCGACGGATGGCCGGCGAAGTCGAGCTCCCCGACGGTCATCCAGATGCGGTTGCGGTAGTCCGCCAGCGGGTCGGTCGCCGACTGGACGAACGTGGTCTCCGACAGGCGCGTCTCGCGCGCGAAGGCGAGCATCGTCTCGTCGGAGAGGTCGTCGGCGTCGTGCACGACCGCGAGGCCGTTGCCGGTCAGCGCGCGGGCGGTGAAGACGTCCAGCCATGTGACCGCGTGCGCCATCGCCGGGTCCGACCGGGCTAGAAGTCGAAGTCGCGCGGGGGCTTCTGCTCGAACCAGAGCCGGTCGTGCTCCGGCGTCTCCTGCAGGAACTCCGGCGTCTCCTCGAGCACGTCGTCGCGGGCCTCGCCCTCGGACTCCGGAGCGGGGTCGGCGTGCGCGTCGGCGCCACGCTCGGCGTCCGGCCTGGCGTCCGGCTCCGGGTCGCCGTCACGCTCGTCCGCCGCGGGCGCGGCGGCCGGTGGTGGGGACGGCGGCGGCTCGAGATCGTCGACGTCCGGGGCGGCGTCGGGCTCGGCCGGCGGATCGGCCGGCGCGGGCGGCGCGATGGGCGCCTCGGGCTCGCCGACGGGCTGCGAGGGAGGCAGCGGCTCGTCGTCGAGCTCCTCCGGGGGCGGCGGGGCGGGCGGCGGCTCCGCCGCGCCCGGCAGGGCGTCATCGACCAGGCCGGCGGCCACTGCGCCGGTCCCGAGCGGCTCCGCCTCCTCGGTCGCTGCGGCGCCCCGGCGCGGCGGCCCGAGGGCCTCCTGCTCCTGGCGCGCGACCTCCGACGGATCGGCGCCGTGGCGGCGCTTCAGCTCGAGGTGTTCGCGGATGGCGTCGTCGAGCAGTCCCATCGCGACACACCCTACCCACCCTGCAAGCGGGGAGAGCCCTCCGATCGCACCGTGCGGTTCTTGCCGCTGCGCTTCGCCCGATAGAGGGCATCGTCGGCCGCGGCGAAGAGCCCGCGCATGTCGTCGGCCGAGCCCGGGACGGTCGCGACGCCGAAGCTCGCGGTCACGGTGAGCGACCCCATGCCGTCGAGCAGGGGCAGGTCGAGCGCCTCGATCCCGGTCCGCACGCGCTCGGCGAGGTTGTACGCGCCGTCGAGGTCGGTGCCGGGCAGCACGACCGCGAGCTCCTCGCCGCCATAGCGGGCGGGCTCGTCGATCTCGCGTGAGGATTCGCGCAGCACGCGGGCCACCTCGCGCAGGACGAGGTCGCCCTGCTGGTGGCCGTAGGTGTCGTTGACGCGCTTGAAGTCGTCGATGTCCAGGAGCACGAGCCCGAGCGGCTGCTGGAAGCGCCGGGCGCGCTCGACCTCCGTCGCCATCGCCTCCTGGAAGCGGCGGCGGTTGAACAGGCCGGTCAGCTCGTCGGTGACCGCCTGGCGCTCGACCGTCTCGTGCAGGCCGACGTTCTCGATCGACACAGCGGCCTGGCCGGCCAGGTAGTGGAA
>JAXDHC010000439.1:0-9352 GCA_034664705.1 Solirubrobacteraceae bacterium | reverse complement strand
CAGGACAACCGCACGTGCGCGGTGCGCGTGATCGGCCACGGGCCGTCGCTGCGGATGGAGGACCGCGTCGCCGGCGCGGACGTCAACCCCTACCTCGCGCTGAGCGCCCTCGTCGCGGCGGGGCTGCACGGCATCGAGCGCGACCTCGAGCTCGAGCCGGCCGTCGACGGCAACGCCTACACGCTCACCGACCGGGCGCGCATGCCGCGGACGCTCGGCGAGGCGCGCGGGCTGTTCGCGGGCAGCGATCTCGCGCGCGACGCCTTCGGGGAGGACGTCGTGGCCCACTACGCGAACATGGCCGACGTGGAGCTGCGCGCCTTCGAGTCCGCCGTCACCGACTGGGAGCGCTTCCGGGGGTTCGAGCGCCTGTGAGCACGCTCCAAGTGCTGGAGCCCGCCACGGAGGACGTGCTGGCGGAGATCCCGCGCGCCGGCGCCGAGGAGGTCGACGCCGCGGTCGCGAAGGCGCGGGCGGCGTTCCCGGCGTGGCGCGCCGTGGCGCCGGCGGACCGCGCGCGGCTGCTGCACCGCCTGGCCGACGCGGTCGCCGGGCATCACGAGGAGCTCGCCGTCCTGGAGGCGCGCAACGCCGGCAAGCCGATCGGCGACGCCCGCGGCGAGATCGGGATGGTCGCCGACACGCTGCGCTACTACGCGGCCGCGCCCGAGCGGCTGCTCGGCGACACGATCCCGGTCGCGGGCGGGCTCGGGTTCACCGTCCGCGAGCCGCTCGGCGTCGTCGGGCTCATCACGCCGTGGAACTTCCCGCTGGCGATCGCGTCGTGGAAGCTCGCGCCGGCGCTCGCCGCCGGCAACACCGTGGTGCTCAAGCCGGCGGAGCTGACGCCGCTGACGGCGCTGCGCTTCGCCGACATCGCGGTCGAGGCCGGCCTCCCCGATGGGGTCGTCAACGTCGTCGCGGGCCCGGGCAGCGTCTGCGGGCAGCGGCTCGTCGAGCACCCCGACGTGGCGAAGGTCGCGTTCACGGGCTCGACGGAGGTCGGGCGGTCCATCGCCGCCGCGGCCGCCGGGACGATCAAGCGCGTGACGCTCGAGCTGGGCGGCAAGTCGGCCAACGTCGTGTTCGCCGACGCCGACCTCGAGACGGCGGCGGCGATGGCGCCGTCGGCGGTCTTCGGCAACGCGGGACAGGACTGCTGCGCGCGATCGCGGATCCTCGTGGAGCGCAGCGCGCTGGACCGCTTCATGGAGGCGCTCGAGGATGCCGTCGAGGCGGTGCGCGTGGGCGATCCGCTGGACGAGGACACCGCGATGGGCCCGCTCATCTCGGCGCAGCGGCGCGACGAGGTCGCGTCGTTCGTGGGCGACGACGCGCCCGTGGCGATCCGCGGCAGCGCGCCGGACGGCCCCGGCTTCTGGTTCGCGCCGACGGTGCTGTGCCCGGTCGGCAACGACGCGCGGGCCGCGCGCGAGGAGATCTTCGGGCCGGTCGCGTGCGTCATCCCGTTCCGCGACGAGGCCGAGGCGGTCGCGCTGGCCAACGACACGATCTACGGCCTCTCGGGCTCGATCTGGACGCGCGACGGCGCAAAGGCCCTGCGGATGGCGCGCGCGATCGACGCCGGCGTGCTGTCCATCAACTCGAACACGTCGGTGCGCGTGGCCACGCCGTTCGGCGGCTTCAAGCAGTCCGGCTACGGCCGCGAGCTCGGCCCGCACGCCGTCGAGCACTACACCGAGGTGAAGACCGTGTACTACGCGACCGAGGGAGGCTGAGTGGCGGGACGGCTGGACGGCAAGGTGTGCGTGATCACCGGCGCGGCGGGCGGCATCGGCGCCGCGAGCGCCGAGCGCTTCGCCGCCGAGGGTGCCCGGGTCGTCGGCGTCGACCTCTCCCCCGGCGCGCCCGGCGAGCTGTCCCTCCAGGCCGACGTCACCGACGAGGACGCAGTGCGCGACATGTACGCGCGCGCCCGCGACGAGCTCGGGCGCATCGACGTGCTGTTCAACAACGCCGGCATCTCCCCCACAGACGACGCGTCGGTGCTCGAGACCACGCTCGAGGCGTGGCAGCGGGTGCAGGACGTGAACCTCAAGGCGGTGTTCCTGTGCTGCAAGCACGGCATCCCGCACCTGCTCGACGGCGGCGGCGGATCGGTCATCAACACCGCCTCGTTCGTCGCCGTCATGGGCGCCGCGACGTCGCAGATCTCGTACTCCGCGAGCAAGGGCGCCGTCCTGACGATGTCGCGCGAGATGGGCGTCGAGTTCGCCCGCCGCGGCGTGCGCGTCAACGCGCTCTGCCCCGGGCCGGTCGACACGCCGCTGCTGCGCGAGCTCTTCTCCAAGGACCCCGAGCAGGCCGCCCGCCGCCTCGTCCACGTCCCGATGGGTCGCTTCGCCCACGCCGAGGAGATCGCCAACGCCGCGCTCTTCCTGGCCAGCGACGAGTCGTCGTACGTCAACGCCTCGACGTTCCTGGTGGACGGCGGGATCAGCGCGGCGTACGTGACGCCGGAGTAGGCGCGTCCGGGGCGGCGGGCGCCGTCCTGGCGGGGGGCTTGGTGACTTCTGCTCGTAGAGCGGTCATTTCTCACCGAGCCCCCGCCGCGGTCGCGCGCCCTACCCCACCACCCGCGCGTCGTACCCCGCCTCCGCCACGGCCTCGCAGACCTCGCGGGCGTGATCGCGGCTGCGGGTCTCGAGGACGAGCTGGACGGCGGTCTCGCGGACGTGGAGGTCGAGGCCCTCGCGGAGGTGCTCGACGTCGACGAGGTTCGCGCCGGTGCGGCCGACGAGCGAGAGCAGGCGCGCGAGGTTGCCGGGGCGGTCGGGCACGCGCGTGAAGAGGACGAGCCGCCGGCCCGCCTCGGTCTCGTGACGGCGCGCGACGCTGGCCAGCAGCCCGGCGTCGACGTTGCCGCCGCTCAGGATCACCGCCGTGGTGCCGTGCGCGGCAGGCGCCGTCTGACCACCGAGCAGCGCCGCGACGCCGACGGCGCCGGCGCCCTCGACGACGAGCTTCGCGCGCTCCATGCACAGCACGATCGCCTCGGCGACGTCGTCCTCCGGCACGACGACGACGTCGTCGAGCCAGCGCTCGACGAGCGGCAGCGTGAGGTCGCCGGGACGCTTGACCGCGATGCCGTCGGCGATCGTCAGCGCCGCCCCGACGGCGACCGGCTCGCCGCGCTTCAGCGATCCGGGGAACGCGGCGACGGTCTCGACCTGCACCCCGACGATCTCCACGTCCGGGCGCGCCGACTTCACCGCGATGGCCACGCCGCTCGCGAGGCCGCCGCCGCCCACCGGCACGACGACCTTCGCGAGGTCGGGGATGTCGTCGAGGAGCTCGAGGCCGAGGGTGCCCTGGCCGGCGATCACGTCGGGGTCGTCGAAGGGATGCACGAACGCCATGCCCGCCTCGGCGGCGCGGGCGCGGGCGAGCGCGACGCACTCGTCGACCGAGTCCCCGCCGCTGTGGACGATCGCGCCGAGCGCGATGCAGCCCTCCGCCTTGGAGATCGAGGCGTCGGCCGGCATGAACACCTCGCACGGCACCCCCCGCGTGTGGGCGGCCTGCGCCAGCGCCCAGGCGTGGTTGCCCGCGCTGCCCGCGGTCACCCCGCGCGCGCACGCGTCGCCCAGCGCGGCGAGCTTGTTCAGGGCGCCGCGAATCTTGAACGAGCCGGTGCGCTGCAGGTTCTCGGCCTTCAGGACGACGTCGCCGCCCACCCGTTCGGTCAGCGTCAGCGACGGCAGCACCGGCGTGTGACGCGCGACGTCGGCCACCGCCGCGCGGGCGCGCGCGATGTCCTCGGGCGTCACGATGCGGGCCGGCGCGGCCATCGGCGCGCGGAGATCACTCGGGCAGCGCGACGACCGCGTCGATCTCGACCTGCGCCCCGAGCGGCAGCGCGGCGACGCCGATCGTCGTGCGCGCGGGCGGATCCGACGCGAAGAACGCGCCGTAGGCCTCGTTGACCTCGCCGAACACGCTGATGTCGGTCACGTAGATCGCCATGCGCACCGCGTCGGCCAGCTGCGCGCCGCTCGCCTCGCACACCCGCGTGAGGTTCTCCATGCACTGGCGCGTCATGTCACCGATCGAGCCCTCGACGAGCTTGCCGGTGGACGGGTCGATCGGCACCTGCCCGGAGCAGAAGAGCAGGCCGTTGGACTTCACGGCGTGGCTGTAGGGGCCACCGGCCTCGGGGGCGTTCGGCGCGGTGACGACTTGGCGGTGGGACATCGGCGGACCCTTCTCTCGCGGCGGCATGGACGGGGCGGGGACACTAGACGATCGCCTCGGCGCCACCGGCGCGCCGCGCAGGCGGTCACGCGCCGGCCGGGTTTCCCCGGCCGCCGATGCGTGGTAGGGCTTCGCCGATGCCGAACGCCCTCGCCCGAGAGACCTCGCCCTACCTCCAGCAGCACCGCGACAACCCCGTCGACTGGTTGCCGTGGGGCGACGAGGCCCTGCGCCGCGCGCGCGAGGACGACCGCCCGCTGCTCGTGTCGATCGGCTACTCGGCCTGCCACTGGTGCCACGTCATGGAGCGCGAGTCCTTCGAGGACGCGGAGACCGCGGCGCTGATGAACGGGCGCTTCGTGTGCGTGAAGGTCGACCGCGAGGAGCGCCCCGACGTCGACGCGCTCTACATGGAGGCCGTGCAGGCGATGACCGGCCACGGCGGCTGGCCGCTGAACGTCTTCATCACGCCCGAGCAGGTGCCGTTCTACGGCGGCACGTACTTCCCGCCCGAGCCGCGGATGGGCATGGCGAGCTGGCGTCAGGTGCTCGCCGCCGTCGCCGACGCGTGGGACAAGCGCAAGGACGAGATCCGCGCGCAGGGCGAGGGCATGGCCCAGCGGCTGCAGGGCGGCTCGCTGCTCCAGCCCTCCGACGAGCCGATCACCGAGACCGCGCTCGAGGCGGCGGTCGAGAACCTCCGGCGCACCTTCGACAGCGTGCACGGCGGCTGGGGCGGCGCCCCGAAGTTCCCCGCCGCCTCGGCGATCGAGTTCCTCCTGCGCCGCGGCGAGCACCAGATGTCGCTGTACACGCTGCGCTCGATGGCCTCCGGCGGCATGTACGACCAGGCCGGCGGCGGCTTCGCGCGCTACAGCGTCGACGCCACCTGGACCGTGCCGCACTTCGAGAAGATGCTCTACGACAACGCGCTCCTCGCCCGCGCGTACCTGCACGGCTTCCAGGTCTCCGGCGACGCGGTGCTGCGCCGGACGGCCGAGGAGACGCTCGACTGGGCGCTGCGCGAGATGCGCGCGCCGGAGGGCGGCTTCCACAGCGCGCTCGACGCCGACTCCGAGGGCGAGGAGGGCAAGTTCTACGTCTGGTCGCTGGACGAGCTGCGCGAGGCGCTCGGCGACGACGCCGACGTCGCCATCGAGTGGTTCGGGGCCACACGCCGGGGCAACTTCGAGGGCGCGAACGTCCTCGAGTCCCGCGGGGCAGAGCCGCCGGCCGAGGTCCGCGACCGCATCCGCGCGCGCCTGCTCGACGTCCGCTCGGAGCGCGTGCGCCCCGGCCTCGACGACAAGCGGCTCGCCTCGTGGAACGCACTGATGATCGCGGCGCTCGCCGACGCCGGCGCGGTGCTCGGACGCGACGACTACCTCGACGCCGCGCGCGACGCGGCCGCCTTCGTGCTCGACGGCATGCGCACGCCCGACGGCCGGCTGCTGCGGACGTTCAACGCCGGCGAGGCGCGGCTGAACGCCTACCTCGAGGACCACGCGTTCCTGCTCGAGGCGCTCCTGACGCTGTACGAGGCGACGTTCGACGAGCGCTGGTTCACCGAGGCGCGCGCGCTCGCCGACACGATCGTCGAGCGCTTCGCGGACCCCCAGAACGGCGGCTTCTTCACCACGTCCGACGACCACGAGGCGCTCGTCGCCCGCCGCAAGGACCTCGAGGACGCGCCGATCCCGTCGGGCGGCTCGTCGGCCGCCTTCGGCCTGCTGCGCCTTGCCGCCCTCACCGGCGAGGCGCCGTACGAGCAGCACGCCGTGTCGCACCTGCGCCTGCTGCACGAGATCGCGCCGCAGCACCCGAGTGCGTTCGGGCACCTGCTCCAGGCGATGGACTTCCACCTGCGCCCCACGCGCGAGGTCGCGCTCGTCGGCGAGCCGGCGGGCATCGCCGAGCTCGCCGCGGTCGTCCGCGAGGCCTTCCGCCCGCACCTCGTGCTCGCCGGCGGGAGCGGCGCGGACGGCAGCGCCCTGCCGCTGCTCGAGGGCCGCACGCCGGTGGACGGCCGGGCCGCCGCGTACGTCTGCGAGAACTTCGCCTGCCGGCGCCCGGTGACGGAGCCCGGCGAGCTGCGCACGATGCTCGACGAGGCCGTCGGCGCGTAGCGCGCCCCGCCGCCTGAGCACTGGACAGGTGTCCGGGTGACCGCGGCCCGCCGCGGTCGTAGCATCTGGAGACGAGCAGCGCTCGCATGAGCTTTCCGTTCCCCACCCTCGCCCAGCTCCGCCCCACGGCGATCGCCGTCGCGCTGGTCGCCGCCCCGCTCGGCGCGCCCGGCGTCGCCGCGGCCGCCGACCTGACGGCGACCGGCACGTGCTTCGCCGAGGGCCAGCCCGTCGCGGTGTCCGGCACGGCGTTCACGCCGGGCGCCCCGGTGGACATCTCCGGCGCCGCGTCGGGCGTGGCGCAGACCAATGCGATGGGCGCCTTCACGACCGAGATCACCGCGCCCGGCGTGACCGGCATGGGCCCGAAGCGGGCGCGCCTGCGGTTCGTGGATCGCACGAATCCCGCGAACACGTCGGTCCTCGCCTTCAAGGTGGTCCACGAGGCGTTCGGCTCGAACCGGCCGGTCGCGGGCGCCCCGCGCGCGAAGACGACGTGGCGCTTCGCCGGCTTCGCGCGCGGGCAGCCGATCTACGGCCACTTCGTGCTCGACGGCCGCTCTCGCGGCGACTACCGATTCGGCGTCGCGCGCGGCGACTGCGGGACGCTGCGGGTCCGTGCGCGGCGGATCCCGGGCGTCGCCGACCCGCGTCCGGGGAGCTGGCAGCTCAAGCTCGACCAGCGGATGACCTACCGCGCGGACGCGCCGGGCTCGGTGGTGAACTTCCGCATCCACCGCCGCCCCGGGCGCTAGGGCGGCTCAGTCGGCGAGACCGTCGAGCTCGCGCAGCTCGTCGTCGCTCAGCTCGAGCTCGGCCGCCGCGATGTTCTCCTCCAGGTGCTGCAGCGACGACGTGCCCGGGATCGGCAGCATCACCGGCGAGGCGTGCAGCAGCCACGCGATCGCGATCTGGAACGGCGTGGCGTCGTGGCGGTCGGCGATCGCGCGCAGCGGCCCGGCCTCGGTCAGCTTGCCGGCGGCGAGCGGCCACCACGGGAAGAAGCCGAGGCCCTCGCGCCCGCACTCGTCGACGACGTCCTGCCACTCGCGGTCGGAGACGCTGTAGCGGTTCTGGACCGTGGCGATCTCCGCGACCGACCGCGCCGCCTCGAGCTGGCGGCGATTGACGTTCGACACGCCGATGTGGCGGATCTTGCCCTCGTCGCGCAGCTCCTCCAGCGCGCCCACGGACTCCTCGTAGGGCACCTTCGGGTCGGGGCGGTGCAGCTGGTAGAGGGCGATCTGCTCCACGCGCAGCCGCCGCAGGCTGCCCTCGCACGCCCGCCGGAGGTGCTCGGGGTGCCCGTCGGGCACCCAGTCGCCGGGGCCGGGGCGCTGCAGGCCGCCCTTCGTCGCGATGACCAGGCCGTCGGGATACGGGTGCAGCGCCTCGGCGATCAGCTCCTCGCTGACGTGCGGGCCGTACGAGTCCGCGGTGTCGATGAGGTTCACGCCGAGCTCGAGGGCTCGGCGCAGGACCGCCTTCGCGCCCTCCGGGTCCGGCGGTGGGCCCCAGATGCCTTCGCCCGTGATGCGCATCGCCCCGAAGCCGAGGCGACGGACCTCCAGCTCGCCGGCGATGGCGAAGGACCCGGACGCGGCGGCGTCGGGCACGGCGGCCTCCCGGCTCAGAGGATCGGCAGGTAGCGGTCGAGCTCCCATTGGGAGACCTGGACGCGGTAGTCCTCCCACTCCTGGCGCTTGATCTCGACGAAGCGGTTGAACATGTGCTCGCCCAGCGTCCGCAGCACGAGCTCGGACTCGGCGGTGACCTCGATCGCCTCGCCGAGCGTCTCCGGCAGCTGCTCGATGCCGAGCCGCCGCCGTTCCTCCGGCGACAGGTGGTAGAGGTTCTTGTCCATCGGCTCGGGCAGCTCGTAGCCCTTCTCGATGCCCTCGAGGCCTGCCTGCAGCAGCGCCGCGAACGTCAGGTACGGGTTGCACGCCGGGTCGGGGCAGCGCAGCTCCATCCGCGTCGCCTGCTCCTTGCCGGGGTGGTAGAGCGGCACGCGCACCAGCGCGCTGCGGTTGCGCCGCGACCACGCGAGGTACACCGGCGCCTCGTAGCCCGGCACGAGGCGCTTGTAGGAGTTCACCCACTGGGCGAAGATCGAGCTGATCTCGCGCGCGTGGCGCAGCTGGCCCGCGATGAACGCCTTGCCGGTATCGGAGAGGAAGTACGCGTCGTCGGCGTCGAAGAACGCGTTGCGGCCCTCGCGGAACAGGGACTGATGCGTGTGCATGCCCGAGCCGTTCTCGCCGAACAGCGGCTTGGGCATGAACGTCGCATGCCAGCCGTACTTCATCGCGAACTCCTTGACCGTGATGCGGTACGTCATGCAGTCGTCGGCCATCTTCAGCGCCGGCGCGTAGCGCATGTCGATCTCGTGCTGGCTCGGGCCGACCTCGTGGTGGGTGTACTCCACGTGGATGCCGAGCTGCTCGAGCGCGAGCACGGTCTCGCGGCGCACGTCGGAGCCGGCGTCGAGCGTCGTGAGGTCGAAGTAGCCGCCCTGGTCGAGCGTCTCCGTGCTCTAGCTGTCCTTGAAGTAGAAGTACTCGAGCTCCGGCCCAACGTTGAAGGTGTCGAAGCCCATCTCCTCCATGCGCTCCAGCGCGCGGCGCAGCACATGGCGCGGGTCGCCCTCGTAGGGCGTGCGCTCGGGTGTCAGGACGTCGCAGAACATCCGGCCCACGCCCTGCTCCTCCGGGCGCCACGGCAGCACCGCGAACGTGGTCGGATCCGGCATGGCGACCATGTCGGACTCCTCGATCGCGTTGAAGCCGGTGATCGACGAGCCGTCGAAGCCCATGCCGCCTTCGAACGCCTCCGCCAGCTCCGAGGCGCCGATCGAGAACGACTTGAGCTGGCCCAGGATGTCGGTGAACCAGAAGCGGATGAAGCGGATGTCGCGCTCTTCGACGAGCGCTTTGACGTCGTCGGCGGTCTTGGGCTGATCGGCCACGGTGTCTCCTTGGAGAGGACTGCGAGCGGCCGTAGGCTAACGC
>JAXDHC010000438.1:0-5070 GCA_034664705.1 Solirubrobacteraceae bacterium | reverse complement strand
GTCCGGCCCGGCGTGCGGCGGGAGGCGGACGGTCGTGTTCGCGAGCAAGGTCCCCGACCACCGCGGCCTCGCGCTCGCCGGAGACCTCACCGTCGAGCTCAAGGGCGCCGACATCGTCCTGCAGCGGACGGGCCCCGGCCTCTCGATGAAGATCCAGGCCAAGGACTGCGCGACCGGCGGCATCTTCCATGGGTGGCCTGCCAGGGCGCCAACGCGGATGGCACCGTGACCGTCACCGCGCGCGTCAACTTCGCCAACGACGTCTCGCGCAGCTTCGTCGGACGCGACAGTCCGCAGGTCGCCACTCCGGTCGTGAGCGATTGCGTCGACAAGATCGCCAACCCCTTCCATCCCGGAACGGTCACCCACTGTGGGGGGCATGTCGCGATGGAGCGTCGCCCGCGGGGGCCGCATGGGTCAGGTGATGGGCGAGGACTCCACCGAGATCGCGCCGTCGGCCAAGCCGTGCACGGCGAACTGCACGGCGCAGAACCGCGTGCGGGGCCGCGCCGTCGTCGTGGGCTTCCCCTTCCCGGCGCCGGACGGGGTGCGCCTCAAGCCGCGCTTCTTCCCGGGCTTCGTGGCCCCCTAGCGGCATCCGCAGGGCTCGTGTGGCCGCGGTCGGCCACACGAGCCCCGCGCCGCGCCCGCGCCGCCGCCGGGGTGCGTCGCGCCGCGTCTAACACAAGGCCAATGTGCGGCCAACCCGGTGCGAAGCGCCCCGGCCCGATCCTCAGCCTCCCCGAACGACCGACGCTCTGGAGGCAAGACCATGACCGCCCCGACCGCAGCGGTGCCGACCCGGCGCCAGGAGATCCCCGACGGCCCGCGCCTCCCCGGCCTGACCGTCGTGCTGCCGTGCTTCAACGAAGCGCCCAACATCGCGCGAGCCATCGCCGAAGCCCGGTGGGCCGCGGTGCGGAACGCCGACGAGCACCAGATCATCGTGGTCGACGACGGCTCGACGGACGGCACGGCCCAGATCGCCGCGGAGGTCGCGCGATCGGTGCCCCACGTCCGCGTCGTCGAGCACGACCGCAACCGCGGCTACGGCGCGGCGCTCATGTCCGGCCTGCGGGCGGCGCGGATGCCGTGGGTCCTGCTCACCGACGCCGACCTGCAGTTCGACCTCGACCAGCTCGCGGACTTCGTGCCGCTCACCCGCGAGGCCGACCTCGTGGTCGGCTGGCGCCTCGACCGCCAGGACCCGGTGCACCGGCGCGTGAACGCCGCGGCGTGGAACTGGCTCGTGCGGCACACGTTCGACCTGCAGGTGCGCGACGTCGACTGCGCGTTCAAGCTCGTCCGCCGCGAGGTCGTGGAGAGGCTCTCCCTGACGTCCACCGGGGCGATGATCTCGACGGAGCTCCTCGTGCGGGCCCAGGCGAACGGCGCGCGCGTTCGCGAGCTCGGCGTCGAGCACCGCCCGCGCGTCGCCGGCGAGCAGAGCGGCGCGAATCCCCGGGTCGTGCTGCGCGCGTTCGGCGAGCTCCGCCGGCTCCACCGCGAGCTCGGCGGCCGGTCCGCGGTGCCCGCGCCGGTGTCTCCCACCACACCCGCCGCCGCGTGACACGGAGCCACGCGATGTCCTCCATCAGGCATACGGGCCGCGTCGCGGGGGCTCTGTCGCTCGCCGCGCTCGCGGCCGGCTGCGCCGTGTCGGCCGCTTCGACGCCCGGGACGCCCGCGCAGAACGCGGGCGCCACGCCCGCCGCCACGGCGCCGCCGTCCGCCCAGCGGGCGGCGGCGACCACAGCGCCCGGCTCCGTGACGCCCATCGACCGCCTGACCGCGATCGCCCGCCGGCGCTATGCGGTCGAGGTCAACGGCGCGGTCGCCATCGCGACGACGCGCCGCGTCGGCCGCGACCCGAGGCTGCTGCAGGCGCTGCAGTCCGGCAACGTCGCCGCGACGCAGGCGTATGTCCGGCGGCAGTTCCCCGCGATCTGGTACCACTGGCACGTCTCGCGGATGCGCATCCGGAAGGGATCGGCGCTCGTCGTCGAGACGGGCGTCCCGTTCGTGGTGGCGCCCTCGCAGGTGACGCTGCGCGGGAGCGGCGGGCGCCCGTTGGGCACGCTCGAGGTCTCGGTCCAGGACGTGATCGGCTTCGTCCGCTTCATGCACCGCAACTACCCGGTCGACGTCGTCGTCCGCGGGCGCGGCGCCGCGCACGTGCGGAGCTCGCTGCCCGCCGCCACCAACGCGAAGTTGCCGTCGCGGGGGCCGGTCACGATCGCCGGGCGCCGGTACGACGTGCGCTCCTTCCAGCAGACCGCGTGGGGCAGCGAGCCCGTGACGGTCCGGATTCTCACGAAGGCCTGAGGAGGCAATCCCATGGAGGCCGGAACCCTGGCCGTCGGCGGGACGGTGGCCCGTGCGCGCGGCGGTGTGCGCGCGGGCGTGCTGACCGCCGCGCCGCTGGCGGCGATCACGCTCGTGGGCGCGGTCCTGCGCCTGTGGGCCTTCGATCGCGTGCCGTCGAACCCGTTCTACGACGCGGCCGTGCGCAGCATGGGGCTGTCGTGGCACAACTTCTTCTTCGGGGCCTACGAGCCCGGCGCGCAGGTCTCGGTCGACAAGGCGCCGGTTGACCTCTGGTTCCAGGTCGCGAGCGTCAAGCTCCTCGGCTTCACGCCGACCGCGCTCCGGCTCCCCGAGGTGATCGCGGGGATCCTCGCGATCGTGCTGGTCTACGACCTCGTGCGCCGCCTCTTCGGCCGCCGCGCGGGCCTCTTCGCCGCCGCGGCGCTCGCCGTCCTGCCCACGGCCATCCTCACCGCGCACAGCGACACGATGGACTCGATGATGATGCTGTTCGACGTCCTGGCGGCATGGCTCGTCGTCGCCGGCGCGCAGTCGCGCAGGGCGTGGCCGGTGATCGCCGCGGGAGCCGTCCTCGGCGTGGCCTTCAACGTGAAGCTGTTCGAGGCGCTGATCATCGCCCCGGCGCTCGGGCTGCTCATGCTGCTTGCGGCCGACCTGCCGGCGCGGCGGCGCGCGCTGGCCCTCGGCGGCAGCGTGGTGGCGTTCACCGTCGTCAGCCTGAGCTGGATCGTCACCGCGTCGCTCACGCCGCTCAGCGGCCGGCCGTGGCCGATCGGCTCCACGAACGGCGGCATCTGGAACGTCGTCTTCGCCTTCAACGGCGTCGACCGGCTGCGGTCGCCCGCGAGTCCGGCCGCGCTCGCGATCGATCCGCCGGGGCCGCTGCGGTTCTTCCATTCCTCCGGCCACGGCTACGCGATGACGGTCGGGACGATGCTGCTCGCCGCGCTCGTGCTCGGCGCCACCGCAGCCGTGGTGGCGCTCGCGCGCCGGCGCCGCGGCGGCCGGATCGACCGGCTGCAGCTTGCCGGCGCCGTGTTCCTCGGGACCTGGCTCATCCTCGGCGTGGGCCTGCTGAGCAACATGCAGCGCCTGCAGCCGCGCTACCTCGAGGCGGCGACGCCGGCGAGCGCCGCGGTCGTCGGCGCCGGGCTCGCGTGGCTCGTCGCGGTGGCGGGCTCGCGCCGGGGCGTCGCTGCCGTGCCGCTCGTCGCGGCGGTCGCGGCGGTCGCCGCCGGCGGCGCGCTCCTGGCGCATGCGCCCGCGTGGGCGGTCGTCGTCGCGCTGGCCGGCGCGGCGGGTTGCGGCATCGTCGCCGCGACGCGCGCCTGGCCGCAGCGGACGACGGCGCTCGCCGTGCTCGGAGTCGTCGCGGTCCTGGCGGTCCCGGCGTCGACCGCCGTCAAGGTGGCCGGGCAGCACCACTCGGGCGCCGGCGTGCCCCTGAAGACGTCGCCGACCCGGCTGGCGGCGCTCAGCCGCTTCCTGATCGCCCGTCAGGGCCAGGCCCGCTACGAGGTCGCCAGCCCGAACGTCGTGCGGGCTGCGCCGCTCATCATTCGCGACGCCCGGCCGGTGCTCATGCTCACGAGCCTCTACGGCCGCCCGCTGCTCGACGCGGCCCACCTCCAGCGGCTCGTCGCCACCGGGCAGGTGCGCTACGCGCTGCTCGGCCGGGCGGCGTGCAGCTCGAGCGGATGCGCATCCGCCATCCGCTGGGCACGTGCGCACTCCCGTGACGTCAGCGTCGCGGCGCACCAGCCGCGGGGGACGGTCTACCGCCTCACCGCGATGCCACCCACGGGCAGGGCGAGGTAGATGCTCTACGTCGCAGCGGCTGCCGGAGCGGCGATCGCGATCAACGCCGGCTACGTCATCCAGCACGGCGGCCTGGCGACCGCGCCGCGAATCGAGCTGCGGCGGCCGCTGACCGCGATCGCTGCGCTCCTTCGCAGCCGCCGGTGGGTCGGGGGCGCCGGGCTCGGCTACGCCGGGCTCGGGCTGGAGGTCGTCGCGCTCGTGGCGCTTCCGCTCTCGGCGGTCCAGGCGGCGATCGGCGCGGGGCTCGTGGTCGTCGCCGTGCTCTCGCGCGCGCTGGGCGGCGCGCCGCTGGGCCGGGCCGCGCCGGTCGGCGCAGCGCTCGCGATCGCCGCGCTCGTCGTCATCGCCGTGGTGACCCCCGGCGGCGTCGGCGCGCACGCGTCGCCCGCGCCGGCACCGTGGGCCCTGGTCGCCGCGGCAGCGGTCGTGACGGGTGCCGCCGCGATCGCCGCGCGGTTGTTGCCGACCGCGACCGGCCTCGCGCTGACGGCCGGCCTGCTCTACGGGACGACCAGCATCGCGATGGCCGCCCTCGCGCCCGTGCTCGCCGGCACGCCTCCGCCGCTCGCCGTCGTCGCCACAGCCGTTCCGATCGGCGTGATCGTGACCGCGGCGGGGTTCCTGAGCTTCCAGCGCGCGCTCCAGCGCGGACGGCCGCTGCCGGTGGCGACCGCGATGATGGCCGCGATGGACCTCGTCGCGATCGCCGGCGGCATCGTGCTCCTCGGCGATCCTCTCGCCGCGGGCGTCGGTGCGCGCGCCGCCCAGCTCGCCGCGCTGGCGCTCGTGGCCCTGTCGGCCGTGGTCGTGCTCGGCGACCGTCCGGCCGAGCCGTCGCTCGAGTCGGCGGCCGTGCCGGCGCCGGCTGCGGCCGGCTGACGGACCTGGCGAGGCCGCGTCGCGGGGGGGGGGGGGGGCGCC
>JAXDHC010000437.1:0-2722 GCA_034664705.1 Solirubrobacteraceae bacterium | reverse complement strand
CCCGACGGGCCGCGCCGCCGGCGGCGCGCGGGCATGCGCCGCGTGCTCTGCGTGGGCCGGCTCGTCCAGCGCAAGGGCATCGGCAACGTCATCGAGGCGCTCGCCGAGCTGCCCGCCACCGAGCTGCTGGTCGCCGGCGGGCCCGCGCGCGATCAGCTCGACGCCGACCCGGAGGCCCAGCGGCTGCGCGCCGTCGCCGAGCGCTGCGGCGTCGCCGACC
This sequence comes from Solirubrobacteraceae bacterium, assembly GCA_034664705.1. Lineage (GTDB taxonomy): Bacteria > Actinomycetota > Thermoleophilia > Solirubrobacterales > Solirubrobacteraceae > JAOPZW01. The sequence goes on along the minus strand of JAXDHC010000437.1, from coordinate 2,502 downwards.
GCGTGGAGCTGTGCGGCCGCGTCGGGCGCGCGGCCGACCTGCCGGCGCTGATGCGCTCGGCCGACGTGATCGTGTGCGCGCCGTGGTACGAGCCGTTCGGGATCGTCCCGCTGGAGGCGATGGCCTGCGGCGTCCCGGTCGTCGCCTCGGCCGTGGGCGGGATGATCGACACGGTCGTCGACGGCGTCACCGGCGTCCACGTCCCGCCGCGCGACCCCGAGCGCCTCGCGGCCGCGCTGCGCGCGCTGCTCGACGACCCCGAGCGGCGCGCCGCCTTCGGCAGCGCCGGCGTCCGGCGTGCCCGCCGGCTCTACGACTGGCGGCGGGTGGCGACCGCGACGCTCGACGTCTACGCGCGCCAGGCGCGGCGGGCGACGCCGCGGCGCTTCAAGCTGGCCGCCTCGGGACGCGAGCACCTCGGCGCGCTGCACGCCGCGCTGGGCGGCCTCGACGCCGAGAGCGAGCGCCTCGAGCAGTGGGGCCGCGCGCTGGCCGGGCGGCTGCTCGACGGCGCGCGCCTGCTGACGGTCGGCAACGGCGGCAGCGCCGCGCAGGCCCAGCACCTCACGGCCGAGCTCGTCGGCCGCTACCAGACCGAGCGCCGGCCGCTGAGCGCGTTGTGCCTGCACAGCGACGGCTCGAGCTTCACGGCGATCTGCAACGACTACGGCGCCGAGGAGGCCTTCGCCCGCCAGGTCCACGCCCACGCCCGCCCGGGCGACGTGCTGCTCGCGCTGAGCACCTCCGGGCGCAGCGCGAACGTCCTTGCCGCCGTCCGCGCGGCCGCGGAATGCGGCGTGACGACCTGGGGCGTGTCCGGCGGCGCCCCGAACCCGCTGGGCGAGATCTGCGACGACGCGGTGTGCCTCGCCGGCCCGACGACGGCGACGATCCAGGAGCTGCACCTGGTCGCGCTCCACATGCTGTGCTCGGCGGTCGACCGCGAGGTGGCGCTGCGCGACGGCGGCGCGCCCGAGCAGCCGGAGCGCGCGCCGGTGTAGCCGCGGACGCGGTCGGGGCGGCGCTTCGCGGGCGGCCCGAAGGTGACGCGGTGAGCGATCGCGGGCCGCTCGTCGTCGTCGGCGACACGCTCCTCGACCGCGACGTCAGCGGGCGCGTCGACCGGCTGAGCCCGGACGCGCCGGTGCCCGTGGTCGACGAGGCCGACGTGCGCTCGCGCCCCGGCGGCGCGGGTCTCGCGGCCCTGCTCGCCGCCGCCGACGGGCGCCCGGTGACGCTCGTCACCGCGCTCGCCGACGACGCGCCGGCCGGCGAGCTGCGCGCGATGCTGGCGGCGCGCGGCGTCGAGCTCGCCGAGGTCCCCCTGCGCGGCGCGACGCCCGAGAAGGTGCGCATCGCGACGGCCGGGCGGCCGCTGCTGCGCCTGGACCGCGGCGGCGACGGCGCGGCCGTCGGCGAGCCGAGCGCCGCCGTGCGCGCGGCCATCGGCTGGGCCTCCGCCGTGCTCGTCGCGGACTACGGGCGCGGCGTCGCCGCCCAGCCGCGCCTGCGCGAGGCGCTCGAGGCGCTGCCGCCCGAGGTCGCGGTTGTGTGGGACCCGCACCCGCGCGGCCCGGCGCCGACGCCCGGCGCCACGCTGGCCACGCCGAACCTCGCGGAGGCCACGGCGCTCGTGCCGGAGCCGGACGGCGACGCGCTGCCGGCGGTCGCCGCGCGCGCCCGGGCGCTCGCGGCGCGCTGGGGCGCCGAGGCGGTCAGCGTGACCTGCGGCGCGCGCGGGGCGGTCATGGCGGGGGCCGCCGGGCCGCCGCTCGCGATCCCCGCCCGGCCGGCCTGCGGCGGCGATCCGTGCGGCGCCGGCGACCGCTTCGCCAGCCGGGCGGCGACGGCGCTCGCCGACGGCGCCGGCATCGCCGAGGCCGTGCAGGACGCGGTCCTCGCCGCCTCGCGCTTCGTGGAGGCCGGCGGCGCGGGCGCCGTGTCGTGGAATCGGCAGGCCCCGGCACCGCCGCCGCGCCCCGCGGGCGACGACGCGATCGCCCTGGCCGAGGCGGTCCGGGCCGCGGGCGGCACGGTCGTCGCCACGGGCGGCTGCTTCGATCTCCTGCACCCCGGCCACATCCGCACGCTCGAGGCGGCGCGCACGCTCGGCGACTGCCTGGTCGTGTGCCTGAACTCCGACGCGTCGGTGCGACGCCTCAAGGGCGAGTCGCGCCCGGTCGTGGGCCAGGACGACCGCGCCGCCGTGCTCGGCGCGCTGCGCTGCGTCGACGGCGTGCTCATCTTCGACGAGGACACGCCGGTAGCGGCGCTCGAGCGCCTGCGTCCGGACGTGTGGGCCAAGGGCGGCGACTACGCCGGGCGCGAGCTGCCCGAGGCCGCCGTCCTCGGGCGCTGGGGCGGCGAGGCCGTCCTCCTGCCCTTCGTCGACGGCAAGTCCAGTACCCGACTGATCGAGGAGGCCTCGCTGCGTGCCGTCCGCTGAGCTGTCCGGAACCGTCATCGTCACCGGGGGCGCGTCGGGCCTGGGCGCCGCCGTCG
>JAXDHC010000436.1:0-3759 GCA_034664705.1 Solirubrobacteraceae bacterium | reverse complement strand
TCGTTGAGGAGGTTGTGCCCGACGTTCTGACCGTAGGCGAGATCCAGCGCGTGCTGCAGGCCCTCCTGCACGAGAGCGTGTCGATCCGCGACCTCGGTGCGATCGTCGAGGCCGCGGGCGACAAGGCGCGCGTCACGCGTGACCCGGTCCTGCTGGCGGAGTACGCCCGTCAGGCGCTGGGCCGGGCGATCTGCGGTCCACATCTGGACGCCGAGCAGCGTCTGCGCGCCATCGCGCTCGATCCCGCGATCGAGCAGGAGGTGGCGGATTCGATCACCGCCACCGCCGACGGCGAGTTCCTGGCCATGGACCCCACCCGCGCCCAGGCGCTCGTGGGCGCCCTCTCCGGGCAGGTCGAGCACGCGATCGCACGGGGCCGTCGCCCGGTGCTGATCTGCTCGGCGCGCGTTCGCCGCCACCTGCGGCGGCTCTGCGAGCAGAGCCTGCCCCAGCTGCCCGTCTGTTCCTACAACGAGATCGTGCCCGGAATCCGGGTCGAGACCATCGGAGTCGTCGAAGCATGAGCACCGCCACCGTTCCCGAGGCCCCCACCAACGACATCAAGACCTACCGCGGCGAGAGCCTCGAGGAGCTGCTGCCCAAGATCCGCGAGGAGCTCGGCGCGGACGCCGTCATCCTGCGCCAGCGCGACGGGTTGCGCGGCGGCGTCGGCGGCTTCTTCCAGAAGCGCTGCGTCGAGGTCGAGGCGCGCGCGGGCAGCCGGCGCGTCGACACGTACGCCGGCGGTGGCGAGGACGAGGCCCGCGCGGCGCTCGACGGCGGCGAGCCGCAGGACGCGATGGCCGGCGAGGAGCGCTTCTCGCGCCTCGCCGAGGAGATCGCCGAGGAGGGCGAGATGGATGCGGCGACCGACGCCGCGTTCGCCGAGGGCATGCAGGCCCCGGCCATCCGCGCGCTCTTCGACGCCGCCTCGCCGTTCGCCCAGAAGCTCGAGGAGGCCGACGCCGCCCTCCCGAAGGGCGTCGAGGCCGCGCTGCCCGAGAGCCTCCGCTCCGCGCTGCAGGCGCCGTCCGAGCCGGCCCTGCCGGGCCCGTTCGCCGACCTCTTCCGCACGCCGGTCGCGCCGGCGCCCTCGGCGATCGACGCGCCGTCCGCGCCCGCCGTGCCGCCCCAGCCGCCCGTGGAGCCCGCCGTGGCCGATCCCGGCCCGGCCGTGACCGGCGACGCCGCGCTGCCCGCCGGGACCGCCGAGCCCGCGCTTGCGGCCGCCGCGACCGGCGCCGAGCTCGACGCCCTCCCGGCCCGCCCGACGAACGCCAACACGCAGGAGATCGCGCTCGTCGAGGGCGGCATGACCCCTTCGATGGCCGCCGACCTGATCTCCGAGACCGTCTCGCACCTCCTGCCGTTCGGCAGCCCGCGCGGCGTCAAGCGCCTCGCCCGCGTCGCCCTCGCCCGCCGCATTCCCGTCCAGGGCCCGCGCCGCACCGGGGCCATGGTCATGGCCTTCGCCGGCGCCGGCGGATCGGGCAAGACCCTCACCGCCGCGCGCATGGCCGCCGCGTACGCGGCGCGCAGCGACCTGCCGGTCGTCGTCGTGGCCCTGAGCCCGCGCGACGGCGGCGCCGAGCTGCGCTCGCTGCTCGAGCCCGCCGGCGTCGAGGTCCAGGTGTGCGCCACGGCGGCCGACGCCCGCGTCGCGATCGCCGAGGCCGGCGACCGCGCGATGGTCATCGTCGACACCCCGGCCGTCTCGCCCGGCAACCCCGAGGCCGTCAAGGCGCTCGCCGCCCAGCTGCGGCGCATCAAGGTCTCCGAGGTGCACGCCTGCATGCCGGCGACGCTCAGCGCCGCCTCCGCGGGCCGTGCGCTCGCCGCGCTCGCACCGCTGCGCCCGGCGGGCATGGTCCTCACCCACGTGGACGAGACGCCGCAGGTCGGCGCCGTCGTCGAGCTGTCGATCAGCAGCGGCGTGCCGCTGACGTTCGTCGGCAGCGGCACCGACCTCGAGGACGGCCTCGAGCTCGCCGACCCCGCGGCGGTGGCCGCGCTGGTGCTGTCGTGATCCAGGCCGAGCCCGGCCAGACCGTGCTGCTCCGCCCGGTGGGCGGTGGCGCGCTCGCCGCTCGCGTCGACTACGTCGACGCGGGCGAGGTCGTGCTCGCGCTGCTCACCCCGCCGATGCACCCGCCGGTCACCGGTCAGCGGGCGAACCTCGAGATCACCACGCGGCGCGGCATCGTGAAGGTGCCCGTCGAGGTGGTCGGCCAGGACGGGCGCGGCGGGTTCCGCGTGACCGCCCAGGCCGATGGGTCCGAGACCATCCAGCGGCGCGACTTCGTCCGCGTCCAGGCGTTCATGAACGTCGTCGTGCGCGACGGCGGCCCCGACGGCCCCGCGCGCGAGGCGTTCACGCTGAACGTCAGCGGCGGCGGGCTCCTGCTGTCCGGCGTGGAGGGGCTGAAGGCCGGCCACTCCGCGTGGGTCGCCATCGACCTCGAGGACGGCACCCCGCCCGTCGAGGCCATCGTCACGGTCGTCCGCGAGGGCGACAAGGGCGTCCGCGCCGTGCGGATCGCCTCGATCACCGGGCGCGACGAGCAGCGGCTCGTGCGCTTCGCCTACACCCGCGAGCAGCGGGCCCGGATCGCCAGGGACGGCTGATGGCCAAGGACGCGAAGACCCCGAAGAAGCCGAAGAAGGCCAAGGGTCCGCAGGTCCCGGAGAACGCGATCTCCATCGCGGCGCATCCGCGCGCCGCGTACGGGGTCAAGCGGGCGAAGGGGATCGGCGGCCTCGTCGGCCTCCTCCTCGTCGGGCTGCTGTCGCTGCAGGCCGGCGCCCCGGCGGCCGACATCGGCCTGCGCGCCCTGATCGGCGGCGTCCTGGGCTACGTCACGTTCTGGACGCTGGCGCTGCACACGTGGCGCCACCTCATCGTCGCCGAGGCGCGCGCCGCCGCGCAGCGCGCTCGCGCGATCCTCGACGCCGCCGACGAGTCCGCCCGCGAGCCCGCCGCCTGACCGTGGACATCATCCACCGCATCGGCCCGGCCGACCCCGGCGCAGCGCCGATCACGCCGACGCCGGCCGTCCGGCGCCTGACGCGCGAGGAGCGCGAGGCGGCCGCGCGCGAGCGCGAGCGCCGGCGCCGGGAGCGCTCCGCGCCGCGCCCGGACGACGAGGAGCCGCCCCAGGGCGGCGGCCACGTCGACGTCCGCGCCTGAGGGGCGCCGCGCCCGAGAACCCCCGCGCGCGTTAGGTTCCGCGCGTGGCCACCGAACCCGCCCTTCCCATCACCGGCGCCTGCGGTTGCGGCGCCGTCCGCTTCGCGGTCGACGAGCCCTTCGCGGGCGCCGTCTACTGCCATTGCACGCGCTGCCAGCGCCGCACCGGCACGGGCGCCGCGGCCTCCGCGCGCGTGAAGCCGGGCTCGTTCCGGATCGTCGAGGGCGAGGACCAGGTCCAGGTCTGGGCGCCGGACGGCGGCTTCGAGAAGGCCTTCTGCGGCGCGTGCGGCTCCGCGCTCTTCGCCCGCAACCCGCAGGACCACGACGTCATCGCCGTCCGCCTCGGCGCCGTCGACGGCGATCCGGGGATCCGGCCGGGCGCGCACCAGTTCACCGCCTACGCCGCCCCGTGGGAGCCGATTCCCGACGACGGCCTGCCGCGGTACCCGGAGCGCGTGCCGGGCTGAGGCGGGTCGGAGTCGTCAGCCTGAGGCTGACGAATCCGACTCCTCACGGATGCCCGGGCGGCCCGAGGCGGTGCGTGTCGACATCGTCAGCCAGGGGCATGC
>JAXDHC010000435.1:0-3872 GCA_034664705.1 Solirubrobacteraceae bacterium | reverse complement strand
CGGCGAGCACGAGCAGGGCGAGCACCTCGGCGACGAGCGCCACGCCGAGGATCTTGGCGGTCAGCTCGATGTGGAACCAGGCGAACATCGAGATGATCGCGAGCGCGCCGGGGATCGGGCCGAGGCCGCGGGTGATGAAGGTGTAGAAGCCGCCGGCCGACGTGACCCGCCGGCTCATCTCGATGTAGCCGACCGAGAACACGGTGAGCACGACGGTCGCGATGAGGAACGCGGCCGGAGCGCCGTAGCCGCCGCCGAGCACGGTCAGCGGCACGTTGAACATCATCGCCGCGAGCGGCGCGGCGCCCGGTGACGATGCAGAACAGCACCGAGGGCAGGCCGAGGCGCTGGACGCCAGGCGGCTGGGGGCCGGCGGCGCGCCGGCCTCCTCCACGGCCGCCGGGCTGGGGGCGATGGTGCGCATCGCGGGCTCGTGTCGGGTCGAGGTCGAGGTCGGCCCGACAGCACACCGGCCCGCTGCCGCTCCGGTAGCACCCGCCGGTCCAAGGCGTTCGCGCCGCCGGCCGACCGGCGGTCCACGAGGCCGTCGTCCGCCCCCCGGTCTGACGGGGCGCGGGGCGCGGGGCGTCCGCCATCGAGTGTCGAGTTCGTGCCGCTACAGGGGGCCTAACTCGTCATTCGCCTCCAGAGCGGGTGATCGATCGACCCTCGGCGCCCGACCCGCACGCCCGGGCGCATTCCGGCTGGAGAGCAGCAGGTCATCCGCCCGCCCCGCGAGCGCCCCTCCTCGATGCAGAACCGACCGCATCACAGGCCGCCGCCGACGCACGAGCGGAGCGCCATGGCGACACACGCCGGCGCACCGCCGCCCGCGACACCCCTCAGGCCGCGCGCACCTCGTCCCCCGCCGCCGCGACCGAGCTCCCGGCGCGAGCGAAGAAGTCCCAGATCGCGTCGGACGCGCTCGGGCCGCGCGGGTCGGTGTACGAGCCGCCGGCCGCGCCACCCGACCAGGCGTGGCCCATGCCGTCCACCTCGATGAGCTCCTGGACGAGCGCGCCATCCCCGTCGGTCCACTGGCGGCGCGTGTAGTCGCGCCCGCCGGCCGAGCGGTGGCGCGACGTCGCCGCCGGCGCGGCGAAGTCCGCCTCGACGGCGTTGCCGGACGCCAGGCGGTTCGTCGCCATCCACTGGCGGACAACGTGCTGGCCGTTGACCGCCGCGACGATGTGGTCGCCGGTGCCGTGGACGACGATGGCCGGCACGGGGCGCGCGGCTGAGCCCATCGCCGCGAAGGCCGCACGGCCGAGCTCCTCGGGGTCCGGCCCTCCGCGGCTCATCGCCGACGTCGCGCCGGGCAGCGTCGTCGCGGAGCGGTACGCGAGGCCGGAGTGGACGGCCACGGCCGCGAACAGGTCGGGGTAGGTGGCCGCCATGATGCTCGCCATCGCGCCGCCGGCCGACATGCCCGCGACGTAGACGCGCGCGGCGTCGACCGTCACGGCTGACGTGTCCCCGGCCAGGACGGCCTGGGTCGCCGCCGCGATGAACGCCGGCTCGCCGCGGCCGCGGGCCTGGTGGCCGGACGTGAACCAGTTCCAGCAGCCCTGCGGGTTGTCCTCGCGCGACTGCTCCGGGTAGACCGCGACGAAGCCGTGCCGGTCGGCCGTGCGGTTCATCAGGGCGCCGGTCGCGAAGGTCGTCGGCGTCTGGGTGCAGCCGTGGAGCATCACGACCACGGGGGCGGCGACCTCGCGCGCCAGGCCCGGCGGCGTGTAGACGTGGAAGCGGCGCGCGCGGCCGCCCTCGCGGACCTCGTGCTGCTGCCACGCGCCCGCGTCCAGGGCGAGGCGGTCGGGAGGCGAGGCGGGGCGGAGCACGCGGTCCAGCGCGCCGCCGTCGTCGCGGCCGCCTTCGATCACGGCTCGGTTCGCGGCGTAGAGCTCGCGCCAGTCGATGAGTTCCATCTGCGTAGTATTTCAATCATTGCGCTGTATGTCAATCAAGATCGAGATCGTCGCCGGCGTGCGGGCACGAAGCTGCGGTACACGCTGAGCAGCGCGATCCGCTGCGGCTCGGACAGCTGGGGGTCGCCGAGGATCGCCGCCTCGGTGTCGATGACGAGCGCCCCCGCGGCATCGGTCTCCAGCAGCCCGGCGCGGCGCAGGAGCTCCGCGAGCTGGACGTCGAGCGCCCGGGCGATCGCGCTGAGCACCGAGATCGAGGGCTCGTGCAGGCCGCGCTCGATCTGGCTGAGGTAGGCGTTGGAGACGGCGGTGCGCTCCGCGAGCTCGCGCAGCGAGAGGCCCGCCGCCGCGCGCTGCGCGCGGATGAGCGCACCGAGCGCTTCGAGCTGGGCCTCGTTCGCCACGCGCGAATCTTCCCCCAGGGCGCGGTCGCTGCCCGCCGCGACCGCGCGCGGCGCTCATCCGATGAGCCGGTCGAGGCGGATCGGCAGGTCGCGGATCCGCACGCCGGTCGCGTGGTGGACGGCGTTGGCGACGGCCGCGGCCGTCCCGACGATCCCGATCTCGCCGATGCCCTTGGACCCCATCGGGTTGAGGTGCGGGTCCTCCTCCTCCAGCCACGCCGCCTGGATCTCGCCGATGTCCGCGCACGCCGCGATGTGGTACTGGGCGAGGTCGTGGTTGAGGTAGTCGCCGAACTCGAGGTCGAGCACGCTCTCCTCGTGCAGCGCCATCGACACGCCCATCGTCATGCCGCCGATGAACTGCGAGCGCGCGGTCGTCGGGTTGATGATCCGCCCGGTCGCGAAGACACCGAGCACGCGCGGCACCCGCACCTCGCCGGTGTCGACGTTCACGCGCGCCTCGACGAACTGGGCGCCGTACGCGTGGCGGGCGAGCTTCTCCTGGCCCTTGACCTCGTCGGTGGAGTCCGCCCTGGCCTCGAGCCCCTCGGGAGGGACGTCGCCGCCGTGCTCGGAGAGCTGGTCGCGCAGCGCCTCGCACGCGCGCCAGACGGCGGTGCCCCACGACGCGGTGCCGGCCGAGCCGCCGGCCAGCGAGGCGAACGGCAGCGCGCTGTCGCCGATCTCGACGCGGACGCGCTCGACGCCGACCTCGAGCGCCTCGGCGGCGATCTGCGTGAGCGCGGTGCGTGCGCCCGTGCCGATGTCGGCCGCGCCGATGCGGACGAGGAACGTGCCGTCGGCCTGCGCACGCGCGCTCGCCGAGGACGGCCGCCGGTAGGCCGGGTACGTCGACGCGGCGACGCCGGTGCCGACGAGCCAGCGCCCCTCGCGGCGGGCGCCCGGGGTCGGGTCGCGGTCCGCCCAGCCGAAGCGCTCGGCGCCCTCGCGCAGGCACGCGACGAGGTTGCGCGAGCTGAACCGCAGCCCGCTCTCGGGGTCGACGTCCGGCTCGTTGCGCACGCGCAGCTCGATCGGATCGAGGCCGCACGCGATCGCCAGCTCGTCCATCGCCGACTCGAGCGCGTACATCCCCGGGCACTCGCCGGGCGCCCGCAGCCACGACGGCGTCGGGACGTCGAGCGCGGCCAGGCGGTGGCTCGTGCGGCGGTTCTCCGCTGCGTACATCATGCGCGTGGCCACCGCCGTCTGCTCGGCGAACTCGCGGACGGTCGAGGTCTGCTCCACGACCTCGTGGACGATCGCGGTGAGCCGGCCGTCGCGATCGGCGCCGAGGGCGACGCGCTGCGACGTCGGCGTCCGGTAGCCGACGAAGGCGAACATCTGCTGGCGCGTGACGGCGATCTTCACCGGGCGCTCGACGTGCCGCGCGGCCAGCGCCGCGAGGATCGCGTTCGGGCGCGGCGTGCCCTTCGAGCCGAAGCCGCCGCCGACGTGCGGCGAGACGATGCGCACGCGCTCCGGCGTCAGGTCGAAGACCTGGGCCACCGTGTCGCGCTCCATCGGCGCGCCCTGCGTC
>JAXDHC010000434.1:0-8647 GCA_034664705.1 Solirubrobacteraceae bacterium | reverse complement strand
GGGGCGAAGATCGGCGCCAACAGCGTCGTGATCAACGACGTGCCGCCGAACTCCACCGTCGTCGGCAATCCCGGCCACGTGGTCCGCGTCGACGGCGTGCGCCCCGAGGGCCCCGACGCCGACTGGATCCACCTGCCGGACCCGGTCGCCGACGCGATCCGCGCGCTGTCGAGCCGCATCGACGCCCTCGAGCGGGCGGTCGCCGAGCTCGCGGGCGACGAGGCCGGCGGCGACGGCGAGCCGGCCGAGGTGCGCCGGCTGCGCCCGCGCCGCGGGCCGAACCCGGCCGGCGGCTGACCGGCGCCGCCGCGGGCGGCGGTCAGTAGAAGATGGTCCGGCAGCGGTGGCGCGCCACGGCCTTGTACCGCGCGTCGCCGCCGCGCGTCCAGAGCGCGTTGTCGATGTCGCGCTCGGTCATCCCGGTGCGCTGCGCGATCAGCGCGCACGCGTGCACCGCGCAGGCGCGGATCTCGCGTTCCTGCGGGCCCGCGCGCAGAAGCCGGCGGGCGTCGATGTGCGCGGCGAGGCGTTCGTCGTAGACGAGCACGCCGTCGCAGCGCAGCACGTGGGGAACCAGGTTGTCGGCGAAGATCGTGAGGCGGTCCATGTCGCGGAACCGCGTCACGCCGGCGAGCTCGAGGTCGCTCGCGGCGATCTGGGCGCGCTTGTAGAAGCCGTGGTCGCGGAACATCGACATCCCGCCGGCGAGCAGCTCGGCCAGGCGGACCGCCGAGCCGTCGGCCTCGGCGATCGCCTCGAGCGTCGTGCGATCGCCGAGGAAGCCCCCGAGCTGGCGCAGCGCCTGCGCGAAGAGCGCCATCAGCTCGTGGTCGCGCGCCTGCCCGAGGACGTCGGCGATCTCCTCCGTGCGCATGGCGCGCAGCTCGGCGCTCGTCCACGGGCCAGCGTGCCGGAAGCGGTCGGCGAGCGCGGAGGAGACCGTGAAGTAGCCGGACATCGGGCGCCCGTCGGGGGCCCGGCGCTTGCGCAGCGTCGGGAACCACCCCGAGCCGAAGTTGATCGCGTCGAGCGCGAGGATGTACGTCGCCACGTCCTCGGGGGCGCCCTCGACGTAGTGGCGCTCGGCGTCGAGCGCGGGCGGCTCGCCCGGGTCGAGGGTCGCGAGCGCATCCAGGTCGATGCGGACCGACCGCGCGCTCGCGGCGATCTCGGCGCTCGCGGCGCGCACCTGGTCGCTCAGGCCCATCGCCGCCAGCGTACGCGGCGGCGGGCCGGGGCGGGCGGCTCAGTCGGTGACGCCGACGTCGAGCACGTAGGTCGCGCCCGCGCCCTCGACGGCGGCCGGCACGCCGCGGACCACGCCGACGCCCGCCTCGCGGAAGCGCCGGTCGAGGATGACCGCGCGGTGGGGCGGGCTGTTCATCCAGGCCTGGAAGATGGACTCGGGCGTCGACAGCTCGGCGGTGCCCCACCCGATGTTCTCGCCGAGCGTGTAGTCGGCGGCGGCGCTGAGGTAGCCGGTCCGGCGGACCCGCTCGGTGAGGGTGCCGCCGTCCGGGGAGACGTGGTCGAAGTAGCTGCGGCGGACCATGTCGCTGCCGTGGCGCACGGCGGCGAGGTGCAGCCGCTCGCTGGCGCGCAGCGTCGGGAGCCCGCGAACGGACCGCGTGCGGTTGATCAGGCAGCGCACCGCGGCGCTGACCTGCGCCGCGGGCGCAACGCTCGCCGCGGCGGCGACACCTCCGCACTGGGTCTGCGCGTGCGCCGGCGACGGGACGGCGATGACCGTCGCCGCCGTGAGCGCCACGAGCACGGCTCTGGACCGGGCGCCTGCAGGAGTCATGTCACAGCGCTGCCCCACGCGCGCGGCGGCCAGCGGCCATGCGCCAGGCGGTCGGCGCGAACGGCAGGCGGTCCGCGGACCGGGCGGAAGGCCGCCGCCCGGCGGCACGTTCGACGGTCCTAACGCGTGCCGACGTCGAGCACGAAGGTCGCGCCCGAGCCCGTGGCGTCGAGCGGGGACCCGGGCGTCACGCCGACCCCGGCCTCGCGGAAGCGCCCGTTCAGGATGACGGCGCGGTGCGGCGGGCTCTGCATCCAGGCTCGCACGATCGCGGCGGGCGTGGCGAGCGCGCCCGTGCCCCAGCCGATGTTCTCGCCGACGGTGGACATGTTGCGGTACCCGGCGCGGCGCACGCGGCTTCCGACCGTCGTGCCGGAGGGGGAGACGTGGGCGAAGAAGCGCGAGGCGACCATCTCGGCGCTGAAGCGCCGGGCGGCCGTGCGCAGCGGGGCGGCATCGCGGAGCGGAGCCAGCCCGCGCGTCGCACGCTCGGCGTTGACGAGGCACAGCACGGCGCCGCCGATGACCCGGGCGGAAACCCGGGCGATGGACGCCCGGGCGCTCGAGCAGCTCGGCGCGGCGGCCTGCGCATCGGCGGCGGGCGCGATCACCGTGGCGACGGCGACGGCGACGGCGACGGCGGCGAGGAGAGCGGCGTGGCGCAGTGACATGTGCACTGCCATCGGCCGGATTCCTGCTGCTCTTCAGGCAAATCGACGAACGGGTCGACGGACGGTTGGGCGGACGGTCGAACGGTCGGTGGGCGCCGTCGGGCGGTGGGCGCGTGCAAGACCGCTGTCAGCGACGGGCGCCGAAGCGGCCCCGACGGGCCGCCGTCACGGCCGCCGGAGACCCGCCGGGCCCCGCTCTATCCTGGTCCGCGCATGGCCCAGGCCTCAGCGGACAACCACATCGACGCGCTCCTCGAGGGCCTCAACTCGCCCCAGCGCGCCGCCGTGATGCACGGCGACGGGCCGCTGCTCATCCTCGCCGGCGCCGGGTCGGGGAAGACCCGCGTGCTCACGCACCGCCTCGCCTATCTCGTCCGGACCGGCCGCGCGCGGCCGAACGAGATCCTGGCGATCACGTTCACGAACAAGGCCGCGCAGGAGATGCGCGAGCGCGTGGAGCTGCTGCTCGGCCACTCCACCCGCGGCATGTGGGTGATGACCTTCCACTCCGCGTGCGCGCGGATCCTGCGCTCGGAGGCGCCGCGCCTGGGCTACACGCGCCAGTTCACGATCTACGACACGGCCGACTCGCGCCGCGTCGTCAAGCGCGCGATCGACGAGCTCGGCATCGACCCGAAGCGCTTCACGCCCGCCGCGCTGCACAACCAGATCTCGGCGGCGAAGAACAAGCTGCGCGACGCGGACGCGTACCGCCAGCTCGTCGGGTCGTTCTTCGAGCAGACGGTCGCGGACGTGTACGAGGTCTACGAGCGAGAGCTTCATCGCATGAACGCGATGGACTTCGACGACCTCCTCGTCCGCACGGTCAACGTGCTCGAGCTCTTCCCGGAGGTCCGCGAGCGGTACGCCACGGCGTTCCGCCACGTCCTCGTCGACGAGTACCAGGACACCAACCAGGCGCAGTACCGGCTGCTCCAGCTGCTGGCCGGCGAGCACCGGAACCTGGCGGTCGTCGGGGACGATGACCAGTGCCTCGCCGGGGGGACCCAGGTGACGATGGCCGACGGGTCCACCCGTCCCATCGAGGACGTCCGGGTCGGCGACGCCGTGCTGTCGAGCTACGGCAGCGGCGACGTCCGCGCGGCCGAGGTGACGGCGGTGTTCCCCTCACGGCGTGCGGAGGGCATCCGCATCGTCACCCGCGAGGGTCGCGAGATCGTGAGCACACCGGAGCACACGCACTTCGCGGGATACCGGCTGGGTCTGACGCCGCAGATGCACATGACCTACGTCATGCGGCGGGCCGGCCGCGGCTGCCGTGGCGGAGTGACGCGGACGTACACCGATGCCTTCCGCAAGCCGGCGATCGGGCTCCAGCAACGCTGCGTCCACGAGCACGCCGACGCGGCCTGGGTCGTCTCGACACACCCCACCGACGCGGAGGCGCGCGCGGCGGAGCATGTGCTCTCGGTGCGGGACGGACTGCCGATGGTCCCGTTCGTCGCGCGCCGGGGGGCCGCGGGCAACGGCCCGGTCGCCGATCAGGCGCTCGTCGACCGCATGTTCGACAGCGTCGACTCCGACAGCGGCGCGCTGCGGCTCATCCATGAGACGGGGCTCGACGTCGAGCACCCGCACCACACTCCGGCATCACACGAGGGCCGGCGGCGGAACGTCACCATCACGCTGTGCGCCGACCGGCGTGGACGCACGCCGCTGCATCGCGTGACGATGGGCGGGCGTGACCCCGACGTCCGCGCTCGGCTCGAGGCGGCCGGCCTGCCGGTGCGGCCCGCACGCAACGCGAGCTGGAGGGTCGAGACGTCGTTCACGCGGTTCGAGGACGCCGTCGGGTTCGCCGACCGGATCCGCGAGACCGTCGACGTGGCCGTGCGCTACGCGGCCCGCCTCGGCGCCGCCGCGCCGGGCATGAAGAACGCCCTGCCGTTCATGCGGGCCATGGCGGTGCGGCCCGGCATGGCGATGTTCACGGCCGACGGGGGCTACGACATCGTCGAGCGCGTCGAGCGCGTCCCGCTGGACCGGCCGGTCTACGACATCAACGTCGACGGCACGCACAACTTCATCGCCGGCGGGCTCGTCACCCACAACTCGATCTACGCCTTTCGTGGCGCGGACATCCAGAACATCCTCAACTTCCAGGACGACTTCCCGGATGCCGAGGTCGTGCGGCTCGAGCAGAACTACCGCTCGACGCAGACGATCCTCGATGCCGCCAACGGGGTCATCTCGCACAATCGCGGGCGGATGGGCAAGACGCTCTGGACCGACATCGGAGAGGGCGACCTCGTCAAGGTCCGCGAGCTCGACGACGAGCACGCGGAGGCGCGGTTCGTCGTGGGCGAGATCGAGCGGCTCGTCGACGAGGGCGTCTCGCGGGCGGAGATCGCCGTCTTCTACCGGACGAACGCGCAGTCGCGCGTCCTCGAGGACACGCTCGTGCGGCGCGAGATCGCCTATCAGGTCATCGGCGGCACGAAGTTCTACGAGCGCGCCGAGATCCGCGACGCGATCGCCTACCTCACCGTGCTCGCCAACCCGCAGGACGCGATGGCCTTCACGCGCGTGGCGAACTCGCCGAAGCGCGGGATCGGGCAGACGTCGCTCTCGCGCGTCCTCGCGCACGCCGAGACGATGGGCGTCAGCGTGTGGGAGGCGGCGGCGGACGCGACTTCGGTCCCCGGGCTCGGCACGGCGGCGCAGCGCGCCTTCGAGCGCTTCATGGGCACGATGGCCGGGCTGCGCGAGCGCGCGGAGGACCGGGTGCCGGTCGGCGATCTGCTCGAGGCGATCCTGCACGAGACCGGCTACCTCGAGGCCCTCGAGGCCGAGCGGACGATCGAGGCGCAGGGCCGCATGGAGAACCTGCAGGAGCTCGTCGAGGTGGGGCGCGAGTTCGATGCGCGCGTCGACGAGGAGGCCGACACGCTCGACGCCTTCCTGCAGCAGATCGCGCTCGTCGCCGACGCCGACACGCGCCGCGACGACGAGGGTCTCGTGACCCTGATGACGCTGCACAACGCGAAGGGGCTCGAGTACCCGATCGTGTTCATCATCGGGGCCGAGGAGGGGATCTTCCCGCACTCCCGCTCGCTGGACGAGGGCACGCTCGAGGAGGAGCGGCGGCTGGCCTACGTCGGGATGACGCGCGCGATGCGCGACCTCTACGTGACGTACGCGCGCCGGCGCGCCGTGTTCGGCTCGCAGAACTTCGGGCTTCCCAGCCGCTTCCTGGCCGAGATCCCGACCGACCTCGTCGACTCCGAGGGCGCCATGGCCGGGCGGGGCGGCGGCCTCGGCGGCGGCGCCTCGGGCGGCTCGCGCATCGCCTCGTGGGCGGCCTCGCGCACCGATGCTCCGAGCGCCGAGTTCCGCATGGGCGACGACGTCGTCCACGCCGCGTTCGGCGAGGGCGTGGTCACCGGCGTGGAGCCGGGGGGCATCGTCGTGGTCCGGTTCGCGAGCGACGGCTCGGAGCGCAAGCTCATGGCCGAGTACGCGCCCATCACGAAACGGTAGGGTCCCGCGCCGCTATGGGAGCTCAAATCATCGACGGCAAGGCCATCGCCGCGCGTGTCCGCGCGCAGGTGGCGGAAGAGGTTGCGGCGTTCACGGAGGAGCACGGCCGGCCACCCGGCCTGGCGACGATCCTCGTGGGCGAGGACCCGGCGAGCGCGGTCTACGTCGGCGGCAAGCAGAAGGCCAGCGCGGAGGTCGGCATCCAGGGCTTCTCGCACACGCTGCCCGCCGACGCCTCCGAGGACGACGTCGCGGAGCTCATCGAGCAGCTCAACGCCGACGACGCGGTGAGCGGCATCCTCTGCCAGCTGCCGGTCCCCGATCACATGGACGGCGTCCGGCTCACCGGCATGATCGACGCGCGCAAGGACGTCGACGGGCTCACCGCCGAAAGCGCCGGGCTGCTCGCGCTCGGCCGCGAGGGGCTGCGACCCTGCACGCCGCTCGGCGTCATGGTGCTCCTCGAGGAGGCCGGGGTCGACCTCCAGGGCGCCGAGGCCGTCGTCATCGGCCGCTCGAACCTCTTCGGCAAGCCGATGGCGCAGCTCCTCCTCGCCGCGAACGCGACCGTGACGACGTGCCACTCGCGCACGCGGGACCTGCCCGAGGTCTGCCGCCGGGCCGACGTGCTGATCGCTGCCATCGGGCGGCCGAAGATGGTGGCCGGCGACTGGGTCAAGCCGGGCGCCGTCGTCATCGACGTGGGCATCAACCGCACCGATGACGGCCTCGTCGGCGACGTCGACTTCGAGGCGGCGGCCGAGCGCGCGAGCGCGATCACGCCCGTGCCGGGCGGCGTGGGGCCGATGACGATCGCCTGCCTGCTGCGCAACACGCTGCAGGCGGCGCGCATGCAGGTCGCCGTCGCGTGACGCTGCGCCGGCTGCGGTCCGGCGAGCTGCTGGCCGGGGCCGGAGCGGTGGCGCTGCTCGTCCTGCTGTTCCTCGACTGGTTCGGCCCGGAGCCCCGCCCGTCCGGCGCGCGCCCGTCGGCGGACTCGCCGGTGGGCGCGCCGCTCGTCGACGCGACGTCCGGTTGGGCGTCGCTGGGCTGGCTGGTCGTCCTGCTGATCGTGGTCGCCCTGCTGCTCGCCGCCTGGCTCGTCGTCGCCACGGTCACCGACGCGCCGGTCAGCCAGCAGATGGCGGCGGCGGTGCTGACCGCGTCGGCCGGGGCGGTCGTGCTCGTCGTCGTCGCGATCCGGGTCGCCGTCGCCCAGCCCGGCCTCGGCGCCGGGCTCCCGGACCAGTCGGTCGCCGCCAACCTCCCGGCCCATCTCGGCCTGCTCGCGCTGGCCCTCGTCGTCGGGGGCGCCTGGCGCGCCATCGCCGACGAGCGCACCGACGCGCCCGAGAGCGCCTACACGCCGCCGCCGCCGCGACCCGCGCCGCCCGAGCGCATCTGACGCGCGGGCCCGGCGCCCCGCGTCGCCCCGGTGCGCTCTCCTATCATCGACCGCCGATGATCGACCGCGAGCAGGTCCTCCACGTCGCCCGTCTGGCCCGCCTCGATCTGAGCGAGGAGGAGGTCGGGCGCATGACCGGCGAGCTGTCCTCGATCCTCGATCACATCGAGAAGATCGGGGAGCTCGACCTGAACGGCGTCACGCCCACCACCCACGTCGTCGAGGTGACGAACGCGCTGCGGCCCGACGAGCCGCGGCCGTCGCTGCCGCGCGAGGTCGTGCTCGCGCAGGCGCCCGCCGTGGCCGACGACGGCTTCTCCGTCCCGAGCCCGACGGCATGAGCGACGTCATCGCCCTCACCGCGGCGCAGGCGGCCGGCGCCGTCGAGCGCGGCGAGCTAAACGCGGGCGAGCTCTTCGAGACGTACCGCTCGCGCGCGGCCGCCGACGACCTCAACGCGTTCACGTGGGTGGCCGACGCGGCGCCCGACGGCGACGGCGACGGCGGCGGCGCGGCCGGCCCGCTGCGCGGCGTCCCGCTCGGCGTCAAGGACCTCTTCTGCACCGCGGGCGTGCCGTCGCAGGCGGGCTCGAAGATCCTCGAGGGCTACCGCCCGCCGTACACCGCCACCGTCGTGCGCAAGCTCTTCGCCGCCGGCGCGCCGCTGCTCGGCAAGACGAACCAGGACGAGTTCGCGATGGGATCGTCGAACGAGAACTCGGCCTACGGTCCCGTCCTGAACCCGTGGGATCGCACGCGTGTGCCCGGCGGCTCGAGCGGCGGCAGCGCCGCGGCGGTCGCCGCCGGCCTCGTGCCGTGGGCGCTGGGGACCGACACCGGCGGCTCGATCCGCCAGCCGGCCGCGCTGTGCGGCATCGTCGGCCTGAAGCCGACGTACGGCTCGTGCAGCCGCTTCGGGATGATCGCCTTCGCCTCGTCGCTGGACCAGGCGGGCCCGCTCACGCGCGACGTCACCGACGCGGCGCTCCTGTTCGGCCACATGGTCGGACGCGACGACCGCGATTCGACGTCGATCGAGTTTCCCGAGGAGGTGCGCCTGCCGACCGCCGAGCGCCTCGACGGCGTGCGCCTCGGCGTGCCGGAGGAGCTCACCGGCGAGGGCGTCGAGCCGGGCGTCATGGAGCGGTTCGAGGCGACGCTCGCGACGGCCGAGGGCCTCGGAGCCACGATCGAGCGCGTCGGCCTCCCGCACGCCGACTACGGGCTGAGCGCCTACTACGTGCTCGCGCCGGCCGAGGCGAGCTC
>JAXDHC010000433.1:0-11034 GCA_034664705.1 Solirubrobacteraceae bacterium | reverse complement strand
CGCCCGCGCGACGAAGCGCCTGGAGGCGCTCGAGCGCCGCAGCCGCGAGATGCGCGAGGAGATGGAGACCGAGGTCGAGCGGGTGCGGCAGTCGTTCAAGGCCGAGCTCGTGCCCTACAAGGCATCGACCGCGATCGTCCGCGTGCAGGACGTCCCCTCGCGCCACCGCATCCCGGTGGAGCGCGACGACGGCGCCACCGGTCGTCCGGGGCCGCGGTAGCGCTCAGCCGCCGCGCTCGGCGCGCGAGCGGTCGCGGTCGAAGCGCTCGCCGCGCTCGTCGGCCGCCTCCGCCGGGTCGGCGTCGCCGCCGGTCGTGCGGGCCTCGCCGCGGTGCTCCTCGCCGACCTGCTCCTCCGCGGCGCGGCGGGCCGGGTGGTCGGGCGGGATGTCGTGCGGGTTGATCTCGTCGTGCGCCTCCGGTGTGTCGCCGGCGGGCGTGCCGTCGTCGGGGATGAGGTGCGTGCTGGGCAGCGACTCGTCCTCGTCGGCCATCGCGTCGTCGAGCGAGTCGTGCCGCGCGGCGACCCGGCGGGTGAGCGCCCAGTTGACGAACGCGTAGCCGAAGACGAGTGCGGCGAGCATCAGCGCGGAGAGGATGTAGATGGGCTCGCCGGTCAGCACCACCGTCAGCCCGAAGATGACGACGAACGCGACGACGCTTCCGAGTTGCCATTTCGCCATGGCCTCTGGATACCCGTCCAGCGCCACTTGCACCCTCACCGCGTTGCGCTAAGATCTGCGTCTCCCTAACTAAGATTTTATGCAAGCAGACCGATTCACCATCAAGTCCCAGGAAGCCGTCGCCGCGGCGGGCTCGCTCGCCGAGGGCCGGCGCAACCCGCAGATCACGCCCGAGCACCTGCTCACCGTGCTGCTCGAGCAGGACGGCGGGGTGGTCGTGCCCGTGCTCGGCAAGCTCGGCGCGAACATCGCCGCCGTGCGCACCGAGGCCAACGCCGCGCTCGAGTCGCTGCCGACGGTCAGCCAGGGCGGCGAGTCCGCCGGCCCGTCGAGCGAGCTCGTCCGCGTGCTGCGCGACGCCGAGAGCGAGATGCGCGCCCTCAAGGACGAGTACGTCTCCACCGAGCACCTGCTCCTCGCGCTGGCCGGGCACCCGTCCAAGGCCGGCGACGCGCTGCGTGCCCACGGCGCCGCGAAGGTCAAGCTGCTGCAGGCGATCAAGGAGGTGCGCGGCCCGCACCGCGTCACCGACCAGGGGGCCGAGGACAAGTACCAGGCGCTCGAGAAGTTCGGCCGCGACCTGACCGCCGAGGCGGAGGTCGGCAGGCTCGACCCGGTCATCGGCCGCGACGACGAGATCCGCCGCGTCGTCCAGGTCCTCAGCCGCCGCACGAAGAACAACCCCGTGCTGATCGGCGAGCCCGGCGTCGGCAAGACCGCCATCGTCGAGGGCCTCGCGCAGCGCATCGTCTCCGGCGACGTGCCCGAGTCGCTGCGCGACCGCCGCGTCATCTCGCTCGACATCGGCGCGCTGCTGGCGGGCGCGAAGTTCCGCGGCGAGTTCGAGGAGCGCCTGAAGGCCGTCCTCAACGAGATCAAGGAGGCCGGCGGCGCGGTCATCCTGTTCATGGACGAGCTGCACACGATCGTGGGCGCCGGCGCCGCCGAGGGCGCCGTCGACGCCGCGAACCTGCTCAAGCCGATGCTCGCGCGCGGCGAGCTGCGCGCCGTCGGCGCGACGACGCTCGACGAGTACCGCAAGCACATCGAGAAGGACGCCGCGCTCGAGCGCCGCTTCCAGCCCGTGATCGTCGGCGAGCCGTCCGTCGAGGACGCCATCGCCATCCTGCGCGGCCTCAAGGAGCGCTACGAGGTCCACCACGGCGTGCGCATCCAGGACAACGCGCTGATCGCCGCGGCCACCCTGAGCGACCGCTACATCGCCGACCGGTTCCTGCCCGACAAGGCCATCGACCTCATCGACGAGTCGGCGTCGAGGCTGCGCATCGAGATCGACTCGCTGCCCGAGGAGATCGACGAGGTCGATCGCCGCGTCCTGCAGCTCGAGATCGAGCACACCTCGCTGCAGAAGGAGACCGACCCCGCGTCCGCGGAGCGCCGCGAGGCGATCGAGCGCGAGCTCGCCGAGCTGCGGGAGCGGTCCGCGGCGATGAAGGCCGAGTGGCAGTCCGAGAAGGACGCGATCTCGAGCGTCCAGCAGCTCAAGGAGCGCCTCGAGCAGGCCCACCGTGAGCTCGAGCGCGCCGAGCGCGAGGCCGACCTCGAGCGCGCCGCCCAGCTGCGCCACGGCGAGATCCCCGAGATCGAGCGCCGCCTGACCCAGGTCGAGGAGACCGAGGAGGAGCCGCGCGCGACGCGCTTCCTCAAGGAGGAGGTCGACGCCGAGGACGTCGCCGAGGTCGTCGGCCGCTGGACGGGCATCCCGGTCAGCCGCCTGATGGAGGGCGAGGTCGAGAAGCTCGTCCACATGGAGGAGCGCCTGCACCAGCGCGTCGTCGGCCAGGAGGAGGCCGTCCACAGCGTCTCCAACGCGCTACGCCGCTCACGCGCCGGCCTCGCCGACCCCGACCGGCCGATCGGCGTCTTCCTGTTCCTCGGCCCGACCGGCGTCGGCAAGACCGAGCTGGCGCGCGCGCTGGCCGAGTTCATGTTCGACAGCCAGGACGCGATGGTCCGCATCGACATGTCGGAGTACATGGAGAAGCACGCGGTCTCGCGGCTGGTCGGTGCGCCCCCCGGCTACGTCGGCTACGACGAGGGCGGCCAGCTCACCGAGGCGGTCCGCCGCCGGCCGTACTCCGTCGTCCTGCTCGACGAGGTCGAGAAGGCGCACCCCGACGTCTTCAACATCCTGTTGCAGGTCTTCGACGACGGCCGCCTGACCGACGGCCAGGGCCGCACCGTCGACTTCAAGAACACGGTGCTGATCATGACCTCGAACATCCCGGGCGGCCGCTCGGGCGCGGAGGCCGCGTTCAAGCCCGAGTTCATCAACCGCCTCGACGACATCGTCGAGTTCCAGAGCCTCGACCGCTCCCAGATCGGCACGATCGTCGACCTCCAGATGCAGCGCCTCACCGAGCGGGTCCGGGCCCGCGGCATCGAGGTGGAGCTCACCGGCGAGGCCGTCGAGCTGCTCGGCAACCTCGGCTACGACCCGACCTACGGCGCCCGCCCGCTGAAGCGCGTCATCCAGCGCCACCTCGTGGACCCGCTGGCGATGGCCATCCTCCAGGGCGAGTTCCGCGAGGGCGACACGGTCCGCGTCGACGCCGCCGACGGCGAGCTGGTGCTCACCCGCGCCGAGACGCCGGCGGCCGCCGCGGCCTGAGCTGGGGCGCCGGGACGCCGGGCGGCCCCGGGGCGGTGGCGCGCCGGGGCGGTGGCGCTCCGCGCGTGGCGCGTGGCGCGTGCGGCCCGGGCGCGCCTCATCCCTCGAGTGTCGAGTTCGGGCCCGTTTTCCGGCCTTGAGTCGACGCTCGACCTCATCGCACCTCCCGCTGGCCACAGTCGGCCCCGCCTCACCCCACGATCGGCTGCACGTGCGACACCACCGTGCCGTCGTCCAGCCCGGCGTGCAGCGCGAACGCGGGTGGGGCCGGCTCGAGCACGAGCTCCGTGGCGCCGATCTCCAGGCGCGCCTGGAGGTACGTGCTCGGGCACGTCACGACGGCGCAGCCGCCGAGGACCCCGGTGGCCGCCCGGTGCACGTGGCCGGCGATCACGCGGCGCACCTGCGGCGAGCGGGCGAGCAGCTCGCCCAGCGCGGCGCGATCGCCGGCCGGCAGGCCGATCTCGTCGAACGCGGTGATGCCGGTGAGGAGCGGTGGGTGGTGCATCGCGACGATCGTCGGCGCCGCCGGCTCGGCGGCCAGCTGCTCCTCGAGCCAGGCGAGCGCCGGGGCGTCGAGCCGGCCGTCGGCACGACCCGGCTGCGTCGTGTCGCACGCGATCAGGCGCAGGTCGCCGCACCACGCCGCGTAGCGGAAGGGCCCGCCGCGCCCGCCCGCCGCGCCGGTGGCGTCGAAGCACGCGCGCATGGTGTCGCGGTCGTCGTGGTTGCCGGGGAGGACGTGGACGGGCATCGGGAGCGCGCCGAGGAGCTCGCGGACCCGTTCGTACGCTTCCCGGCCGCCCTGCTCGACGAGGTCGCCGCTCACGAGCACCGCGTGGGGAGGCGGCCGCAGCGCGAGCACGGCGCGCACCGCCGCGGCGAGCGCCGGGACCGAGCCGGACCCTCCGGCGGCGACGTCGAGGTGCGGATCGCTGAGCTGCGCGAGGACGGCCACCGCGGCGCCAGGCTACCGGCGGCGGGACGGGCGGACCGCAAATCGGATAGAACCGCCGGGCTCCAGTCCCGGCCGGTTCGATCCAGGAGGCGCGATGCCGACCTACGTCATGCTCTCGACGCTGACGCCCGAGGGCGTTCAGACGGTGAAGAACAACCCGCAGCGCATCCGTGAGGTGAACAAGGAGGTCGAGCAGCTCGGCGCGACCGTCAAGGCCCAGTGGGCGACGCTCGGCGAGTTCGACTTCATCAGCGTCGTCGAGGCGCCCGACGAGAACACGATGGCGCGCGTCTCGCTCGAGCTCGGCTCCCGCGGCACGTCGCGGTACGAGACGCTGGTCGCGATCCCGATCGACGACTTCATCGCGTCCCTCTAGCGGGACGCGACCCCGATGAAGGTCCTCGTCGTCGGCGCGGGCGGCCGCGAGCACGCCATCGTGCGCGCGCTGCGGCGCTCCCCCCAGCAGCCGGAGGTGCTCTGCACCCCGGGCAACCCCGGCATCGCCCGTGAGGCGCAGACCTTCGAGGTCGGCGTCGAAGACGTCCACGCGATCGCCGAGCTCGTCGAGCGCGAGGACGTCGACCTCACGGTGGTCGGGCCCGAGGCGCCGCTCGTGGCCGGCCTCGTCGACGAGCTCCAGCGACGCGGGCGCATGGCCTTCGGCCCGACGCGCGCGGCCGCCCGGCTCGAGGGGTCGAAGGCCTACGCGAAGGAGATCATGGCGGCCGCCGGGGTGCCGACGGCAGGCTGGGCGCCGGTCGACGACGTCGAGGCGGGGATGGCGGCGATCGACCGCTACCCCGTCGTGCTGAAGTTCGACGGCCTCGCCGCCGGCAAGGGCGTCGTCATCGCCGAGGCCGAGGCGACCGCGCGGCGCACGCTGCACGAGTTCCTGGTCGAGCAGCGCTTCGGCGCCGGGACCGTCGTCGTCGAGGAGCACCTCGAGGGCGAGGAGCTGTCGCTGCTGGCGCTGTGCGACGGCGAGAGCGCCGTCGTCATGGCGCCGGCCCAGGACTACAAGCGCATCTTCGACGGCGACCGCGGGCCGAACACCGGCGGCATGGGCTCCTACTCGCCCGTCGCCGGCGTCGACGACGACCTCGTGGCCGAGATCGCCCGGACCGTCCACCAGCCGGTCGTCGACGAGCTGCGCCATCGCGGCACGCCGTTCCACGGGATCCTCTACGCGGGCATCATGCTCACCGCGCACGGCCCGCGGGTGCTCGAGTTCAACACGCGCTTCGGCGACCCCGAGACGCAGGCCGTCCTCCCGCGGATGCGCTCCGACCTCCTCGACCTGCTCGTGCGCGCCTCCACGCCGGAGGGGCTGCGTGGCGCCGTCCTCGAGTGGGACCCGCGGTGGGCCGTGAGCGTCGTGCTGGCCAGCGCCGGCTACCCGGAGTCGGCGTCCACGGGCGATCCGATCGCGGGGCTGGAGGAGCCGATGCCCGACGGCGTCGAGGTGACCCACGCGGGCACGGCGGCGCGGCCGAACGGCGCGATCGTCACCGGGGGCGGACGCGTGCTGAACGTCACGGCGCTCGGCCACGGGCCGGGCCCGGCCCGGGACGCCGCGTATGCTGCCGCGGACCTGATCACCTTCGAGGGCCGGCAGCTGCGTCGCGATATCGCGCTGCGGGCGGTGGAGCGCAGTGCATGAGCGAGCAGGCGGCCGAGGCCATCACACAGACCGACCCCGCGACCGAGTTCGCGGATCTCGACGTCGACGCGCCGCGCGTCGGCATCATCATGGGCTCGAAGTCCGACATGCCCGAGATGGAGAAGGCCGGCGCGATCCTCGAGGAGAAGGGCATCCGCTTCGAGGTCCGCGTGATGTCGGCGCATCGCGACCCCGACGTCGTGGCCGACTACTGCAAGAACGCGCGCATGCGCGGCCTGCGCGTGATCATCGCCGGCGCCGGGCTCGCGGCGGCGCTGCCGGGCGTCGCCGCCGCCCACACCGACCTGCCGGTCATCGGCGTGCCGCTGAGCAGCCGCCTGAGCGCGCTCGGCGGCCTGGACGCCGTGCTCTCGATCGTGCAGATGCCGCCGGGCGTGCCGGTCGCCTGCGTCGGCCTGGACAACGCGCGCAACGCCGGCCACCTGGCCGCGCGGATCCTCTCGGCCTGACGCCCCGGTGAACACCGCGCGTCCCGAGCCTCCGGACCTGACGGTCCACCGCGACTTCGGCGCGCTGCTCTCCACGACGTTCCAGATCTTCGGACGCCACGCCGAGGTCTTCCTGACCGCCGCGCTGATCTTCGTGACGCCCGTCACGCTGATCGTCGACGGGGTCTGGGGGCGGGCGCTGGCCGAGGGTATCGACGCCAACCCGCCGCTCGCCGCCGAGGGCGTCGCCTCGGCGCTGCGCCTCTTCGTCATCGTGCCGCTCGTCACGGCGATGAACGTGACCATCGTCCAGGGGCTCGCGCACGGGACGGCGCCGACCGTGGGCTGGGCGGTGCGCGCGGCGGCGGGGCGCCTGCTGCCGGTCGTCGGCGCCGTGTCGCTGTACGCGCTCGGCGTCATGGCCGGCCTCGTGCTGCTCATCATCCCGGGCCTGTGGCTGGCCGTCCGGTGGTACTTCGCGCCGCAGGCCGTGGTCGTCGACGGCGTCGGCCCGGTCGCGGCGCTGCGCCGCAGCTCGGACCTCGTGGCCGGCACCTGGTGGCGCACCGCCGGGCTGCTGCTCGGGGCCGGGCTGCTGTTCGGCTTCGCCGGCTCGATCGTCGTCGCCCTCCTCGGCGCGATCGGCAGCGCGCCGGTCTACGTGGCCGGGCTGATCATCGTCGAGTCGGTCGCCGTGTCGCTCAGCGGGATCTTCGGGACGCTGCTGTTCTTCGACCTGATCGCCCGGCGGCGGCCGGCGGCGGAGGAGGACGCGTTCGACGCGGCCGCCCCCGAGCGGCCCGACGCGGGCCCGCGCTGACAGGATGACGTCGTGATCGAGCGATACACCCGTGAGCGGATCGGGGCGATCTGGACCGACGAGGCGCGCATGGAGGCATGGCGCCGCGTCGAGGTCGCCGCCTGCGAGGAGATGCCCGGCCCCGGCGCCGACGACCGCGAGGCCATCCGCGCCGCGACGTTCACCGTCAAGGACGTCAAGGAGCGCGAGCGCATCACCGACCACGACGTCGCGGCGTTCGTCGACGTCCTGAGCGCGAGCGCCGGGCCGTCCGGCCGCTGGATCCACTTCGGCCTCACCTCGTCCGACGTGCTGGACACGGCGCTCGCGCTGCAGCTCCGCGCGGCCGGCGAGGTCGTGCTGGAGGGGTCGCGCGAGCTCGTCGCGGTCCTCGCCGAGCGGGCGCGCGAGCACGTCGACACGGTCTGCGTCGGGCGCACGCACGGCGTGCACGCCGAGCCGACGACGTTCGGCATCAAGCTCGCCGGGTTCGCCTTCGAGGCGCATCGCAACGCGCAGCGCCTCCAGGACGCCTTCGCGCAGGCCTCGGTCGGCGCCCTGAGCGGAGCCGTCGGGACCTACTCGGCGACCGACCCGGACTTCGAGGCGAGCGTCCTCGCGCGGCTGGGCCTCGCGGCCGAGCCGGTCTCGACGCAGGTGGTCCCGCGCGACCGTCACGCGGCGCTGCTGCAGGCGATCGCGCTCGCCGGCGCCGGGCTGGAGCGCCTCGCGACGGAGATCCGCCACCTTCAGCGCACCGAGGTCCGCGAGGCCGAGGAGCCGTTCCGCGCCGGTCAGCAGAAGGGGTCGAGCGCCATGCCCCACAAGCGCAATCCGATCACGACCGAGCGCATCACCGGCCTCGCCCGGGTGCTGCGCGGCCACGCGCAGGCCGGCACCGAGAACGTGGCCCTGTGGCACGAGCGCGACATCTCCCACTCGGGCGCCGAGCGCGTGATCCTCCCCGACGCGACGATCCTGCTCGACTACATGCAGCACCTGGCGATCCGCGTGGTGCGCGGGCTGGTCGTCCACCCGGACCGCATGCGCGCGAACCTCGACATGACGCACGGCGCCCTGTTCTCCCAGCGCGTGCTCCTCGCGCTCATCGAGCAGGGGCGCAGCCGCGACGAGGCGTATCGCATCGTCCAGGAGGAGGCCCAGCGCGCCTGGGACACGGAGACCCCGCTGCGCGACCTGCTGGCCGCGCGCGACCTCGGCCTCGACCTCGAGACGATCTTCGACCTCGGCCACTACACCCGCTTCGCGCACCGGATCGTCGGGCGGCTGGACACCATCCCCGAGCCGGCGCCCGCGCCGGCCTGACGGTCGCGCGTTCACGCCCGACCGGCGCCGCCGGTTCCGGGTTTGGCGCATCCCCGCCTGTGCGTAGCACGGGCCCCATGAGGGAGATCCTGCCCGGCATCCACCACTGGACCGCGCACGACGACGAGCTCGGGGCGCCGGTGAGCTCGTACTACATCGAGCCCGCGGGGGCGCTCGTCGACCCGATGGTGCCCGACGAGGGGCTCGAGGCCTTCGACGGCCTCGCCACGCCCCAGCAGGTCGTGCTGACGAACCACCACCACTTCCGCCAGAGCGACCGCTTCCGCGACGCGTTCGGCTGCGCGCTGCGCGGACCGGCGCCGGCGCGCGACGCGCTCGCCGACCGCGACGTGCGCCCGTTCTGGTTCGGCGACGAGGTGGCGCCCGGCGTCACCGCGGTGGAGATCGGCGTCATCGGCGAGGACGAGACCGCCCTGCACGTGACGCACGCGGGCGGCGCCATCGTGTTCGCCGACGGGCTCGTCCGGCCCGCCGGCGTCCTCGGCTACCCGTCCGACGCCGACCTGGGCGTGCACCCGCTGCGCAAGAAGAAGGGGCTCAAGGAGGCGTTCGGCGGCCTGCTGCTGCGCGATTTCGACGCGCTGCTGTTCGCCCACGGCGAGCCGATGACCGATGACGGCAAGGCGGCGCTGCGCCGGTTCGTCGAGCTGCCGGTCGAGTATCCCGAGTACGGGCCGTACGCCTGAGCCGCGCGGCGCTCGCGTCGGTTGACGGCCACCCGGGCCGGCCTACATCCCGACACGCCCCGGGCTCGCCGGGGCGTGTGCCCATGCGCAAGCCCATCCTCGTCGGCTACGAGCCGAACACGCTGGACCGGGCCCCGGTCCGCTTCGGCGCCGAGGCCGCCCGCTTCACCGGCGCGCCGCTGATCGTCGCCTGCGTCGTCCACGGCGACCGCGCGGAGGGGGAGCCCGACGAGGACCTCGCCGCGGCCGCCGGCGCTGCGCTGCACGATGTCCGGACGGCGCTCGACGCGGACGGCATCCCCGTGCAGTGCCGCGAGATCGCGGCGGTGAGCGCGCCGCGGGCGCTGCACGACACCGCCGCGGCGGAGGACGCGGCGCTGCTCGTCGTGGGGTCGCGCCACGACGGCCCGCTCGGGCGCGTGCTGCCGGGCACCACGGTCGAGCGCCTGCTGCACGGCTCCCCGTGCCCGATCGCGGTCGTGCCCGCCGGCTGGGAGACGCGAGGGGGCCCGCGCTGCATCGGCGTGGCCTACGTCGACACCGAGGAGGGCCGCGAGGCGCTCCACGCCGCCCATGCCCTGGCCCGCCGTGCCGGCGCCACCCTCCGCGTCCTCACGGTCGTCAAGCCGACCTTCGCCATGTACTCCGAGACCGAGCCCCAGGAGGCCGTGTACCCGGCCAAGACGATCGAGCAGGTCGAGGGCGAGCACCGCGTGCGCGCCGAGCAGGCGCTCCGGGCGGCGCTCGCCGAGCTCGGGCCGGATGTCAGCGCCGAGACGGAGGCCTTCGTCGACGACGATCCCGCTGACACACTCGTGCACGTGTCCGAGCACCTCGACCTGCTCGTCTGTGGGTCCCGTGGCTACGGGCCCGTGCGCGCGGTCCTGCTCGGCGGCGTCTCCCGGCGCGTCGCGGTCGGCGCCCACTGCCCGGTCATCGTGCTGCCCCGCGGGGTGCGCGCCCCGCTCGAGGCGCTCGTGGAGGAGGCGGGCGCCCCCGCCGCCCCGTAGCGGCGCCAGGTCATCGGGCATGCGCAGACCGCCGACCCCGCCCGTCGTCCGCCAGGTCCTGGAGCGCGATCCGACGGCCTCCGGCCGTGCGACGCAGTCGCGCCGGCATCGCGAGCTGCACTCGCGCATCGAGGGCGCGCGGGTCGTGCCGTCGATCTGCCCCTACTGCGCCGTCGGGTGCGGGCAGCGCGTCTTCGTCAAGGACGAGAAGGTCCTCCAGATCGAAGGCGACCCGGGCTCGCCGATCAGCCGAGGGCGCCTGTGCCCGAAGGGCGCCGCGACGCGCCAGCTCGTCACGGCGCCGACGCGCGAGACGCGCGTGAAGTACCGCCGCCCCGGGGGGACGAGCTGGGAGGAGCTCGACCTCGACACGGCGATGGACATGATCGCCGACCGCGTCATCGCCGCCCGCGACGCGGGCTGGGAGCAGGAGGACGACCGGGGCCGGACGCTCAACCGCACGCGCGGCTTCGCGCACCTCGGCGGCGCGACGCTCGACAACGAGGAGAACTACTTCATCAAGAAGTTCTTCTCGGCGATGGGGGCCGTGCAGATCGAGAACCAGGCGCGGATATGACACAGCTCCACGGTCCCCGGTCTGGCGACCTCATTCGGGCGCGGCGGCGCCACCACGTTCCAGCAGGACCTCATGAACTCCGACTGCATCCTCATCATGGGGTCCAACGCGGCGGAGTGTCACCCCGTCGGCTTCCAGTGGGTCGTCGAGGCGCAGCAGCGCGGCGCGAAGGTCATCCACGTCGACCCGCGCTTCACGCGCACGAGCGCCGTCTCCGACCTCCACGTGCCGATC
>JAXDHC010000432.1:0-2834 GCA_034664705.1 Solirubrobacteraceae bacterium | reverse complement strand
CGGAGTAGCTCAGCTGGTAGAGCAACGCTCTTGTAAAGCGTGGGTCGTGGGTTCGAGTCCCATCTCCGGCTCTGGGCAATTCCGCCCAGCCCAGCCCGCGCAGCGCCGGAACGCCGTGACGGAATTGGCTCAAGGCAATCCGCCGACCCGCGCCGGCGAAACCCCGAGACCCGGCGACCCCGCATGGCGGATGGCCCTCTTCGCGGCCCCGCGCCCACCACCCCACGCGTCCTGATAGGCCGATCTATACTCGCGCCGGATGACCCGGCGCCGCGGAGACGAACGCCGGGAGGAGGTCCTCGAGGCGGCCATCGCCGAGTTCGCCGAGCGCGGCTACCACGCCGCGAGCACCACGGCGATCGCGCGGCGGGCGGGGATCTCCCAGCCATACATCTACGCGCTGTTCCCGAACAAGCGGGAGCTCTTCCTGGCGGCCACCCGCCACGTCGCGGCCCACGTGCGCGACCGCCTCGTCGCGGCGGCCCGCACGGAGCCCGATGACCCGGAGGCGCGCGTGCGCGCGATGGGCGAGGCGTACCTGCGGCTGATCGGCGACCGCCAGGAGGTGCTGTGCCAGCTCCAGGCCTACGCCGCCGCCGGCGACCCGGCGCTCCGGGACGAGGTGCGCGCGGAGTTCCTGGCAACCTTCGACGCCGTGCAGGAGGCCGCCGGGACCGACCGGCGGGACACCGCGTTCTTCCTGGCCGGCGGCGCATTCCTGACCGTCGCCGCCGCGCTCGACGTGCCCGAGGACTACTGGCCGTAGTGCCCGGCGGCCAGGCGGCCGGGAGACCGGACCGGGCGCGGCCATAGCACATGAACCCGAATGCGGTCCTTTGCGGAAAGCCGCATGGATATTGCAGTCCGGGGCGCATGACGTCGGCGAGACCTCACCTGTGGGAGGTCAGCCCCGTGCCCCATCATCGATCGCCAAGAGAGACAACTCAGGTTGCGATCAGGGGGTACAAACTTGCAACGCCACGACCGTCGTCTGGACGCGACGGCCGGGGAGGGGACGCGACGGCGTCCTGCCTCGGGCACGCGTTCGACCGTCGGCCGGCTCATCGCCGGCCGCACCCGCCGCAGCGCCGCTGTGGCGCTCACCGCCGTACTGACCATGGGCGCCATCGGCGTCGCCGTCGCCGAGACCATCGGCGACCCGGTCACCGACCAGATCATCGAGTTCGGCCCCGTCGACGCCGCCACCGGCTACCCGACGTGGTACCGCGACGCCGGCTTCGAGCACGAGGGCAAGGACTACGACTCGGTCGACCTGGAGCCGTGCATCGGCGACACCGACCCGCTCTGCCTCCCGGCCCCGCTGCCGCGTCCGGGCGAGCCCGCGAACGCGAAGGCGTTCAACATGCCGGACGAGTTCTTCTACTACACCAACGGCGCCGCCGCGCTCGAGAGCAACGGCGGCAACGGCGTGCTGTGGGAGTCCGCCGTCGAGGGCGCCTGGAGCGCCGAGGAGGTCAAGGACGGCGACCAGGTCGTCTTCGGCCGCATCCGCATCCGGATCGAGGGCCTGCAGCCCGGCAGCAAGTACAAGGTCATCCACCCGCAGGGCGTCGACGAGTTCACGGCCGACGCCGGCAAGCGCGGGATCAACTACACGCAGGACATCGCCGCCGCTCCGGGCATGTTCAACGCCGCGTTAAAGAGACGCGTAGGTCCCTTCCTGCGCTGGGCGCCGAACCCGGACGACCCCAACGACGTCGCGCCGGCCGGCTACATCGGCGACCCCGCCGTCGACCACAAGGTCATCGGCAGCCCGCGCAGCACGAACTTCGTGATGATCACGGGCGACCAGGTCGGCGCGCCGGACAACAACCCCGGCGCCAACACGAGCCCGTGCGGTGTACACCTGCCCGACGGCGTCGAGCCGCAGGACTGCATCTACACGGACCTGTTCAACGTGGCCGGCAAGCTGTCGAAGACGGGCGGCGTCGAGACCAACCGCGCGACGTACCAGCGCTCGTCCGACGGCACCACCTCGTTCGACGTCTTCAGCCGCTCCAAGGGCAGCCAGAAGATGGTCGTCCAGGACGCCGGCGGCAGCCGCTTCCCCGAGACGAACCTCCTCGGCTGGCAGGGCAAGTACTTCGCCCACGTCAACGTCGGCAGCCAGCTGACCGACGACGACCTCGGCGCGGTCAAGGTCGTCAACCAGTCCGATGATCCCGACACGGTCCAGCAGGTCGACCTCACCGACCTGGTGACCGTCACCAGCGCGGCGTACGCGACCGACACGCAGAAGCTGACGGTGAAGGCCGTATCGAGCGACAAGTACGCGGGCCAGGCCACGTTGACGCTGCCGGACCACCCCGGCGTCGCGTTCGACGCGGACGGCACCGCGACCGTCGAGGGCGTGAAGGCCGCGCCGCCGACGGTCAAGGTCGCCTCCAGCGAGGGCGGCACCGGCATCGGCCACGTCGTCGCCTCCGGCACGAACTCCGCCGCGCCGCTCGAGGCGGTCGCGACCGGCCCGGGCTCCGTGGAGCAGGGCCAGAAGGTCACGCTCAGCGCCGCCAACTCGTCCGGCAACATCGCCGGCTACAAGTGGGCCTACGAGCCCGCCGACGGCGGCCCGGCCGTCGTTCCCGGCGACGACACGGGCCAGACGCTGACGTTCACGGCGCCGAAGCTCGACCCGATGGACTCCGAGGCCACGCTGACCTTCGCACTGACGGTCACGGGCGCCGGCGCGGACGCCAAGACGTCGACCGCCAAGGTCAGCGTCGTCGTCCGTCCGGTCACCGCGCCGCGCGCCGTCATCGCGGGCCTCACGCCGCGGACGGTCGAGCCGGGCGCAACGATCACGCTCGACGGCA
>JAXDHC010000431.1:0-8620 GCA_034664705.1 Solirubrobacteraceae bacterium | reverse complement strand
GATCGCCAACACCGTCCCGTTCGTCGCGCTCGGCGTGGTCATCGCGCTGAGCGGCGCGGCGCGCCTGCTGACGGTCAGCGCGATCGTCGCGCTCGTCTCCGGCGTGGGCACGTGGCTCGTCGCGCCCGCGGGGACCGAGCACATCGGGGCGAGCGGCGTCGTGTTCGGCTACGCGACGTACCTGATCGCCCGCGGCGCGTTCACGCGCAGCCTGCTGCACCTGGCCGTCGGCGTCGTCGTGCTCGGCATCTACGGCTCGACGCTGCTCTTCGGCGTCGTCCCGGCCGACGGGATCTCGTGGCAGGGCCACCTCTTCGGCGGCATCGGCGGCGTCCTCGCCGCGCGCGTCGTGCACCGTCCGCGGCGCGCCGCGCCGGCTCGTCCCGCCGTGGCCTGACCGCCCGCCCGGGACCCGCCGTCAGCGCGCGGTCGCCACGCGCCGCGCGGCGACGTAGTGGCTGCCCCAGTAGGCGTCGTCGATCGCGTGGCGCATCACGCCGTGGCTCGTGGCCGACACGACGGACGAGCGGCTCGTCGCGATGCCGACGTGGGACGCGCCGGCGCCGGCGGTGCTGAAGAACACGAGGTCGCCGGCGCGGATGCGCGACCGGCGGACGGGCATGCCGGTCCCGGCCTGCGCGAAGCTCGTCCGGGGCAGCTCGACGCCCGCGCGCCGCATCGACCACTGGGTCAGGCCGGAGCAGTCGAAGGCGTGCGGCCCCGTGGCGCCCATCGAGTACGGCCGTCCGGCGCGCGACGTGGCGGCGCGGATCGCCGTCTGCGCTCGCCTGCGCGCCGCCTCGCGCCTGGTCGTGCGCGCGGCGAGGCGCGCGTGGCGGTGCGCGGCGCGGCGCCCGGCCCACCGGACGGCGGCGGTCCGCGCCTCGGCCCCCGCGCGCGCCGCGGCGGCGGCATGCGGCGGCTTCGCCTCGGGGGCGACGACGACGGGGTTCGGCACGGTGGCGGCCCACGCGCCGGCCGCGCACACGGTCACGGCCGGCACGGCGAGCACGCTCCACCGTCGGATGCGACGGGGCACGAGCGGTCCTCCGGGTCGGGGCAGCCCACGCGAAGACGGCGGCGGGCTCAGGCGACGACGGGGCCACGGTAACCACCTCGCCCCGCGTCGCGACCGCGCCACCGGATCGGACGGGCCGTTCGGAGGCGAACCGTTTTCGCCCTGCAGACGCAGATCCCCGGTGCCGAGCGGCGTCGCGAGGGCGCCGGCCGTGCTCGCGGCGCCCGGACGCCGCGCCCGCGGCGGCCGGCACGCTGCGTTCGTCGTCTGACACGCGGCAGTGATTGCACGTGCAACTACCGCTATGCTTGCGCCAGCAAGCATGTTCTGGTGGGCAAGACGACGCCCAGCCGGAGCGCGAATCGATCACGCCACCGAGGACCTGAATGACCACCGCCAATTCCCCCCTCACCGCTCGTCCGATGCGGATCCTCGGCATCTCCGGGAGCCTGCGCAGGGACTCCCACAACACCAGGCTCCTGCGGGCCGCGAGCGACGCGCTGCCCGCGGGCGCCGAGCTGATCGCGTGGGACGGGCTCGCGGGCCTGCCCATCTTCGACGAGGACCTCGAGGCCGACCGCCCCGAGCGCGTCGAGGAGTTCTTCGCCGCCGTCCAGCAGGCGGACGCGATCCTCATCGCGACCCCCGAGTACAACGCCTCGCTGCCGGGCGGGCTGAAGAACGCCCTCGACTGGGCGAGCCGCCCGTTCCCGGACAACGTCCTCAAGGACAAGCCGACCGCGGTGATCGGCGCGAGCACGGGCCTGTTCGGGGCCGTCTGGGCCCAGGCGGAGGCGCGCAAGGTCCTCAAGGCCTCCGGGGCGCACGTGATCGAGTCCGAGCTGCCCGTCGGCATGGCCGACGCCGCGTTCGACGCGGACGGCGGCCTGGCCGATCCCGAGCTCGCCGCTCGGCTCGCGGACCTCATCGGCGACCTCGCGCGCGAGGCCTCGGCCCCCGTGGAGGTCGCCACCTAGGCAACGGGGCGGCGCGCCGCCGCGCGCCCGAGAGCCGCCGGGGACCCCGGATCCCGCTTCGCCGCAGGCGTTAGGAACTGTTAGCGACGGTTAGCGGACCGCCTGAATCCGCCCGCGGAGCGGGAAAGGTGTGCGGCATGAGCCTTGCCGATCTCGATCTCGTTCAGTCTCCCGGCGACGGTGCCGGCGGACGCCCCTACGTCGTCATCGGCGGCGGGCCTGCGGGCCTGTCCGCCGGCTACCTGCTCGCCAAGGCGGGCCGGCGGGTGATCGTCCTCGAGGCCGAGGACCAGGTCGGCGGCCTGGCGAAGACCGTGGTCGACCCCGACGGCTACCGCTTCGACCTCGGCGGCCACCGCTTCTTCACGAAGAGCAAGGAGGTCAACGACCTCTGGCTGGAGATCATGGGCGACGAGTTCCTGCTGCGCCCGCGCATGTCGCGGATCTTCTGGAACGGCAAGTTCCTCGACTACCCGCTCCGCGGCCCGGACGTCATCAAGAAGCTCGGCCCGGTCGAGCTGACGCGTTCGCTGTTCTCCTACCTGTGGGCCGCCGTGAAGCCCAAGGGCCGGGAGGACAACTTCGAGCAGTGGGTCTCCAACCGCTTCGGCAAGCGGCTCTACAACCACTTCTTCAAGTCCTACACCGAGAAGGTGTGGGGCGTGCCCGCGACCGAGATCCGCGCCGAGTGGGCCGCACAGCGCATCAAGGGCCTCTCGTTCTTCAGCGCCGCCAAGGCCGCGTTCTTCGGCAACCGCGGCGACAAGATCAAGTCGCTGATCAGCCAGTTCCAGTACCCCCGCTACGGCCCGGGCCAGATGTGGGAGAAGATGACCGAGCGCATCGAGGCGCTCGGCGGCGAGGTGCGGCTCGAGACGCCCGCCACGCGCCTCGAGGTCGCCTCTGACGGCGAGGTCATCGCGGTCCACACGCCGACCGAGGTCATCGAGCCCAAGGCCGTCATCTCGTCGCTCCCGCTGCGCGCGACCGTCGGCATCGCCGACCCGCAGGCGCCGGCCGAGGTCCAGGAGGCCGCGCGGGGCCTGCGCTACCGCGATTTCCTGACCGTCGCCCTCGTCCTCGACGGCGAGGACCTCTTCCCGGACAACTGGATCTACATCCACGAGGAGAGCGTCAACGTCGGGCGCATCCAGAACTACCGCTCGTGGAGCCCGTGGATGGTCCCGGACCCCGACACCGCGTGCGTGGGCCTGGAGTACTTCTGCTTCCGGGGCGACCGCCTCTGGGACATGAGCGACGACGACCTCGTCAAGCTCGCCACCGACGAGCTCGCGCAGCTCGGGCTCGCCACGCCGGACAAGGTCCGCCGCGGCTACGTGGTGCGCGTCCCGCTCGCGTACCCGATGTACGACGCCGACTACTCCGAGCGCGTCGACACGATCCGCGGCTGGCTGAGCGGCCTGACGAACATGCAGCAGGTCGGGCGCAACGGCCTGCACCGCTACAACAACTCCGACCACTCGATGCTCAGCGCGATGCGCGCGGTGGAGAACGTCCTCCACGGGACCGACCACGACATCTGGGCGGTCAACGTGGAGAGCGCCTACCACGAGGAGCACCAGGAGCCGGAGCAGCCGTACAAGGACGCCCCGGCGACCGCCGCGATGAACCAGGCGCTCAGCGAGGTCGGCTAGCGCCTCGGTGCCTCGCTCCCGCGCCATCGTCCTCCAGCTCGCCGTCTCGGCCGTCGCGCTCGCGGCGGTCGTGTGGTGGGCGGCGCGCCAGCCGCTTCCCGACCTGCCGTCCGCCGGCACGGCGCTGCCCGCGCTGGCGGCGGCGCTCGGCCTCTACGCGCTCGCCACGCTCCTGCGCGGCGAGCGCTGGCGCGTGCTGCTGCGTGACGGCGGCGCGCGCTGTGCCCGCGGCGACGCCTACGCGCTGACGACCATCGGCTACATGGGCAACAACGCGCTGCCGGCGCGCGCGGGCGATCTCATGAAGGCCTTCCTCAGCGCGCGCCAGACGGGCGCGCCCGCCACGGGCATGGTGGGCACGCTCGTCGCGGAGCGCATCCTGGACGCCGCCGCGCTTGGACTCGTCTTCGCCGCGCTGGTCACGACGCTGCACCTCCCGCTCGGCGTGCCGGGCTGGGCGCTCGCGCTCGTCGGCGCGGGGATGCTCGTCGCCGCGGGCGCCGCGTTCGTGCTCGGCCGGCGCACCGCGGCCGGCCGCCGGGCGCGCGAGGTCGTCGTCGCCGTGCTCGCCCCGTCACGCCGCCTGTGGAGCCGGCGCGGCGCCGCGCTGCTGCTCCTGTCGATGGGCCTGTGGCTCGTCGAGGGCACCGTCTACGCCATCCTCGGCGGCGTCGCCGGCGTGCACCTGACCCTGCTCGACGGCCTCTACATCATGGCCCTGGCCAACATCGCCGCGCTCGTCCCGGCGGCGCCCGGCTACGTCGGCACCTTCGACGCCGCCGTGCTGCTCGGCATCGGGCTCGTCACGAGCGCCGCGCACCCGGCGGCGCTCGCCTACATCGTGCTCGTGCGGTTCGTGCTCTTCGTGCCGATCACGCTCGTCGGGCTCGTCGCGCTCATGGCGCGCTACGGCGGCCGGCGCGAGGCCGGCGCGATCCTGCGCGCGCCGCGCCCGGCGTCCGCCTCGGCGTAGCGCCGGCGCGCCGCCGCGCCCCGGGACCTACGTCGCCTGCGGCTGCACGGCGGCCACGTCGGCGTCCTGATCGGCGTGGTGCGAGCCCGGGGGCAGCTCGATCCGGAGGCGCAGGACGAACCGCGCGCCGTCCCCGGCCGCCGAGCGCTCGAGGTCCAGCGTGCCGCCCATCCGCTTGGCGACCTCGCGCCCGATCGCGAGGCCGAGCCCGAAGCCACCGGTGCCGGACGGCGCCGTCCCGCGGTGGAAGCGCTCGAAGATGCGCTCGCGCTCCTCCTCGGGCACGCCGGGGCCGCGGTCGGCGACCTCGACGGTGGCGCGGTCGCCGTGGTAGGCGGGGAGGACGCGCACGGCCTCGCCGGGCGGCGAGTACCGCAGGGCGTTGTCGAGCAGGATCCGCACGACCTGCGCGACGGCGCCGGGGTCGCCGGCGGCCCAGCACGGGCCGGGCGGCGGCTCGACGACGAGCTCGACCTCGCGCTCGCGCGCCTGCAGCGCGAACTCGGCGCCGACCGCGCGGCACAGCTCCCCGAGCTCGACGGGCTCGGAGCGCAGCGGCACGGCGGCGTCGAGGCGGCTGAGGTCGAGCAGCTCGGTCGCCAGGCGCCCGAGCCGGCGGAGCTGGCGCTGGGCGCCGGCCACCTGCTGCTGGGCGTCGCGGGTGTCCAGGCGCCCGTCGCGGAGGTCCTCCTCGAGCAGCTCGAGCGTCCCCTGCAGCGACGTGAGCGGGGTGCGCAGCTCGTGCGACGCCGTCGCGACGAACGCGCGTCGCGCCGCCTCCTGGCGGCGCAGCGCCTCCTGCATCGCGGCGAGCGTCCGCGCGAGGTCGCCGACCTCGTCGCGGCCGTCGTCGCGCGGCGTCGGCGCGTCGGGGCCCTCGGCGGCGACGCGGACCGCGGCCGCGCGCAGGCGCGCGAGGCGGCGCGAGAGCGTGCTCGACAGCGCGATGCCGAGCGCGAGCGCGACGATCAGTCCGATGCCGGCCGCGGCGAGGAACGCCGTGCGCACCTGGTGGACGGCGGCGGCGACGTCGGTCAGCGGCTTCTGGGTCAGCAGCACGAACGGCTGGTTGGCCCGGACGGGGAGGTAGACGCTCACCGTCACGTTGCCGCCGGAGACGGTCCGCTGGTCCTCCTGGCGGTTGAGCGTCCGCAGGATCTGGGCGACCGGGAGCGCAGCGTCCACGTCGGTGTCCCAGATCGCCGGGGGCCGCGTCGGGTCGGTGGGGGGGATGGCGTCGTCGACGACCACGCGCGCGCCGGTGCGCAGCCGCAGGGTCTGCGCGCGGTCGCGCACCGCCGTCTGCAGCTCGAAGGTGACGACGCTCTCCTGCTGGCCGCGGGTCTTGCGCAGCGCGTCGGCCAGCGCGCGCTGGAAGCTCGCGGCCTCCGTGAGCGTCGCCGTCTCGAGGTCGTCGGCGCGCTGGGTGCGCAGCCGGTCCTGCAGCGGGGGGAGCAGGGCGGCCGCGGCGACCGCGAGCGTCAGCGCGCTCGTCGCCACGAGCGCGACCAGCAGACGCCAGCGCAGGCCCGAGCGGCGGCGCAACGTGCTCACTGCTCCCGGAAGCGGTACCCCGCGCCGCGGACGGTGAGGATGAGGCTCGGCTCCTCGGGGATCTCCTCGAGCTTCTCACGCAGGTGCCGGATGTGGACGTCGATCGCGCGCGGGTCGCGATAGGCGCTGTCGCCCCAGATCGCGCGCAGCAGCTCCTGGCGCGTGAAGAGCTTGCCGGGGCGCTCCATCAGGCAGCTGAGCACCTCGAACTCCGAGAACGTGACGCGAACCGGCGCGCCGTTGACGGTGACCTGGCGCGCGCGCTGGTCGATCGTGGCCGGGCCGACGGCGACGACGCCCTCGACGACCCGTCCCTGCGCGCGACGCAGCACCGCGCGGATGCGGCTGCGCAGCTCGGCGAGGCCGAAGGGCTTCGTCACGTAGTCGTCGGCCCCGGCCTCGAGGCCCTGCACGACATCGGCCTCGCTGTCGAGCGCCGTGAGCATGATGATCGGCACCACGGCGCGCCGGGCGCGGAGCGCGCGGGCGACGTCGTGGCCGGCCGGCCCCGCGCCGAGCGCGACGTCGAGCAGCACGACGTCGAAGTCCTGCTCGGCCGCGCGCGCGAGCGCCTGGTGCCCGTCCGGCACCGCCGTCACGCGATGGCCCTCGCGCTCGAAGGAGCGCGTGAGCATGTCGCGCAGCGGCTCGTCGTCGTCGACGACCAGGATGTCCAGCGCGGAGGCGCTCTGCATTGCCACGGACAGTACTGGGGTTCGGTCTGCGCTCCGTCGGGCGCGGACGAGGCGCGGGTACGCTGCGGCGATGGCGCACGCCCGCTGCGAGGCTGGTCGGGGCGAACGGCACCGGCATGCTCGTCGAGACGCCGGCGTCGCCCGCGAGCGCTGAGCGCGAGCCCTCGTGCCGACCGCCGCCCTCGTCCTCGTCGTCACCGCGGCGTTCGCGCACGCGGCGTGGAACCTGCTGGCGAAGACCGCCACGGGCGGGGCCGTGTTCGTCTGGCTGTGGGGGCTGCTGGCGACCGCGTTCTGGCTGCCCGCGGTCGTGGTCGCCGAGCGGGTCGACCCGAGCCCGCTCGACCTCACCGCATTCGGGCTGATGGCGGGCAGCGGCGTGCTGCACGCGCTGTACTTCGTGCTGCTGCAGCGCGGCTACCGCGAGGGCGACCTGTCGCTCGTCTACCCGCTCGCGCGCGGGACGGGGCCGCTGCTCGCGACGCTGGCCGCGATCGCGTTCCTCGGCGAGCGGCCGAGCGCGCTCGGCCTGGCCGGCGCGGCGATCATCGTCGGCGCGGTGCTGTCGCTCGCGCGTCGCCCGGGGCGCGGCGCCCGGCCCGCCGCCGTGTTCGCGCTGCTCACGGGCGTGGCGATCGCCGGCTACACGCTGTGGGACAAGCAGGCGGTCGGCCCGCACGGCGTGTCGCCGGTGACGTTCTGGTGGGGCACGAACGCGGTCAACGTCGCGCTGCTCACGCCGTGGGCCGTGCGGCGGCGCGCCGACCTCGCGCCGGTGTGGTCGGCCCATCGCCGCCAGGCCGTCGGCGTCGCCGTGCTCAGCCCGCTGGCCTACATCCTCGTGCTCTTCGCGCTCGCCCGCGCGCCGGTCAGCGCGGTCGCGCCCGCACGCGAGCTGAGCATCCTCGTCGCCGCCGCGCTCGGCGCCGCGGTGCTGGCCGAGGGCGACACCCGCCGCCGGCTGCTCGCGGCCGGGGCGATCGTCGTCGGCGTCGTCGCGCTCGCGCTCGGGTAGGCGCCCGCTCAGCCGATCGCGAGGCGCACGGCGACGGCCAGCCCGATGACGGCGACCGCGATCCGCAGCCGCCGCGCCGGCACGCGGAGGACCAGCCGCGCGCCGGCCGCGCTGCCGACGAGCGCGCCGACGGCGAGCGCCGCGGCCATCGGCCACCGCACCGGCGCGAAGAGGGCGAAGAGCACCATCGCCACGGCGTTCGCGCTGCCGACGAGGAGGTTCTTCACGACGTTGAGCTCGTGCAGCGTGGCGGCCGTGAAGAGGCCGACGAGGGCGAGGAAGAGCACGCCGGACGCCGCGCCGAAGTAGCCCGTGTAGACGCCGCTGATCAGCGCGGCGATCCACGCCGCCCACCGCCGCCAGCCGGTCTCGCGCGTCGCGTGGGGAACGGCGCCGGGCTGGACGAGCAGCAGCAGGCACGCGCCGCCGAGCAGGTACGGCGCGAGCGCCGTGAAGAGATCGGTCGGCGTGGAGAGGAGCAGCAGCCCGCCGACAACGGCGCCGAGCAGCGTCGGGACGGCCAGCGACAGCACGCGCTCGCGCTGGGCGCGGAGCTCGCTGACCGACGCCAGCCCGGAGCCGACGAGGACCGGCGCGAGGCCGACCGTGTTCGTCACGTTCGCCTGGAGCGGGGACACGCCGAAGGCGAGCAGCACCGGGAAGGTCAGGACCGACGCGCCACCGGCCATGGCGCTCGCGATCCCGGCGACCAGGCCGGCGCCCACCAGCACGA
>JAXDHC010000430.1:0-7363 GCA_034664705.1 Solirubrobacteraceae bacterium | reverse complement strand
GGCGCGTCGACGCGTCGCGGTACGTGCCGCAGAAGATCGACTTCACGCCGGCCCGCACGCAGACCGCCTTCGCCAAGGAGCTCGCCGGCACGATGGCCGGGCTGGCGCTCTTCGCGCTGCTGTCGCTGGCGTGGATCGCGCGACGGATGCGCACGCGGGGCCGCCTCGGCCGCAGGACCCGGGTCGTCGCGCGGTCGGCGTGGGCGCTGCTGCTCGGGCTCGGCGGCTGGTTCGCCGCGGCCCTCGTCGCCCTGATCGCGCTGCCGGGCGTCCCCATCGACGCCGAGCTGCTGATGGTGCTGAGCATGGCCGCGCCGGTGGCCACGGCGAGCTACTTCGCCTGGCGCGAGCCCGACCGCGCCGTCGCGAACCGGGCCGGCCTCTCGGCGGCCGTCGCCGGCGCGCTGATCGGTGCGTGGGTGGGATTCACCTGCGCGACCGGCCTGGCGGCCGTGGCCACGACGCTCGTGGGCGCGGTCGCGGGCACGAACCTCGCGCTGATCGCCTGCGACATGGCGTCGGCGACGAGGCGTCGCCGCCACGCGACCGAGCCGGTGGTGTCCGACCTGGACGAGCCGGCCCTCCACGGAGCCCGCGCGTGACGACCACCGCCCAGCGGAGAGGGAGGGATTCGAACCCTCGGACGAGGTTGACCCCCGTCACGCGATTTCCAGTCGCGCCCGTTCAACCGCTCCGGCACCTCTCCGGGCAGCGCGAAGGGTAGCCGCTCAGAGCTGCCAGGCGCCGCCGCGCAGGACGGGGACCTCGTCGCCCGCGGCCGTGACGCCGCTCACCGCGACGTCGTCGCCGCCGATCATGAAGTCGACGTGGATGCCGGAGCGGTTCAGGCGATCGCGGTCCTCGTCGCCGGCCGTGAAGGCGTAGGCCTGTCCGAGGGCGATGTGGCTGGCCGCGTTCTCGTCGAGCAGCGTGTCGAAGAACGTGGTGCCGAGGCGCCCGATGCGCCCGTCGCCGTCGACGAGCGCGACCTCGCCGAGCCGCGCCGCGCCCTCGTCGCGCGCGGCGTAGCCGCGAAGGACCTCGGCGTTCTCGGCGGCGTCGATCCGCACGGCGAGGCCGTCGCGGAACTCGACCTCCAGGCCGCGGATGATCGAGCCGGACACCACGAGCGGCTTCGTCGCGCGGACGACGCCGTTCGTGCGCTGCGGGTCCGGGGCGCCGAAGATCTCCTCCGACGGGAGGTTGGGCATGTGGCGGATGCCGTCGACGGTCGAGAAGTCGGCCGCCATGAAGCGCGTCGTGGGCAGCAGCCCGACGCTCAGGTCGGTGCCCTCGCCCTGGAACCGCAGGGCGTCGAAGCGCCGGGCCGTGACGCGCTCGGCCGCGCCGACGAGCACGGCCATGCGCTCCTGCCACGCCGCCACGGGGTCCTCCTCGTCCAGCCGGCACACGTGGACGATCTCCTGGCTGAGCTTCGCGAAGGCCTCCTCGGGCGGAAGGTCGGGATGCACGCGGCCCGCCCATCCCTGCGTCGGGAAGGGGACGATCGTCCAGTTCGTCGTCGCGTCGTTGACGACGATGCCGCTCTCCTTCAGCGCGGGCAGCTGATCCTTGCCCGCGCGCGCGGGATCGAGGTCGTCGAGCAGGCCGGGGGTCGACGGGCCGGCGAGCCCGATGCGGGCGCAGCGCTGGCGGCCGAGCTCGAGCAGGCGCTCGCCGTACCACGAGGGGACGAAGCCGAGCGTGTCCTCGTCGGCGTGCTCGATCCGCGCGCGCTTGACGTGCATGTCGTAGTACGCGACGTCGACGAACTTCGCGCCGTGGCGATAGGCGCTCGCGGCGAGGGCGCGGACCATCGGCTCCTTGCCGAGCTCGGCCCCGATGGCGACGATCTGCCCGCGCTGCACGTTGGCGGCGAAGCTCACGGTCAGCTCGGCGAGGCGCTCGATCGTCGCGGCGTCGAAGCCGGTGGTCGTCGTGGAGCTCATGGCGCCCAACGCTAGCGCGTCGCCCGCGGGGGTCATGCTCGTCTGCCGCGACGCCGATACTCGGCGGTGGCATGCCCGTGAGCAGGAACGCTGTGACCCGCGCCGCCGCGCATCGTGCGCGCCGTCTGCTGCCGCACGGCCGCACCCTCCCGGCGGAGGAGCTGGGGCGCCGGCACCGGGCGCTGCTCGTGCTGCTGTGGCTGCACGTCCTGGCCGTCCCGCTCTGGGCGACCGCCGTCGGCCAGGGCGTCGTCCACAGCCTCGCCGACGGCGGCGCGATCGCGCTGTGGGCCGCCGCCGCGACGGCCGTGGGCCCGCGCCGCCGCCTGGCGCCCGTGCTCGTCGCGATGGGACTGCTGACGGCGTCGGCGGCCATCGTCCACGTCGCGGGCGGCCTGATCGAGGCGCACTTCCACTACTTCGTCGTCATCGTGCTGCTCACGCTGTACGAGGACTGGACGGTCTTCCTGCTCGCCGCCGCCTACGTCGTCGTGCACCACGGCGTCGGCGGCGCGCTCGCGCCCGAGTCGGTGTTCAACCATCCCGAGGCCGAGACCCATCCGTGGCGATGGGCGGCGATGCACGCCGCGTTCATCGGCGCCGCGGGCCTGAGCGCGATCGTCGCCTGGCGGCTCAACGAGGACCTCCGCGATCAGCACACCGGCCTGATCGAGGCCAAGCAGGCCGCGCTGGAGCGGGCGACCGCCGCCGAGCGCGAGCTCGCGCGCCACGCCAGGGAGCTCGAGCGCTCCAATCGCGAGCTGCAGGACTTCGCCTCGATCGCGTCGCACGACCTCTCCGCTCCGCTCGTGAGCGTCGCCGGCTTCCTCGGCCTCCTCGAGGACCGCTACGCCGGCCGGCTCGACGCCGAGGCCGAGGAGTACATCGCCTACGCGATCGGCGGCACGCAGCGGATGCAGCGGCTCATCACCGACCTGCTCGACTACTCGCGCGCGGGGCGCGCCGGCGTCGTCGAGGAGACCGTGGAGCTCGCCGTCGTGATGCGCGAGACGCTCGAGGCGCTGCACGCGACCGTCGAGGAGACCGACGCCCAGATCGTGGTCGATCCCCTGCCCGCCGTGCCCGGCGACAGTCGCCAGCTCGCGCAGCTGATGCAGAACCTGGTCGCCAACGCGATGAAGTTCA
Source organism: Solirubrobacteraceae bacterium (assembly GCA_034664705.1). Taxonomy (GTDB): domain Bacteria; phylum Actinomycetota; class Thermoleophilia; order Solirubrobacterales; family Solirubrobacteraceae; genus JAOPZW01. The sequence goes on along the minus strand of JAXDHC010000430.1, from coordinate 4,268 downwards.
CCGGCGACGCGCGGCCGGTCGTGCATGTGACCGCCCAGGCCGTCGAGGACGGCTGGGAGGTGAGCGTCACCGACACTGGGATCGGGGTCGAGCCCGCCGACGCGGAGCGCATCTTCGAGATGTTCAGCCGCAGCGCCGGCGACGTCGCCGGCACGGGGATCGGGCTCGCGATCTGCCAGCGCATCGTCGAGCGTCACGGCGGCCGCATCTGGGTGCAGCCGGCCGCGGGCGGCGGCAGCGCCTTTCGCTTCACGCTGCCCGACGCCGGCCCGGCGGGCGTCACGCCGGACGGCCGCGACGAGGCGGACGCCCCGCCCCACCCCGCCGCCGCGTAGGCGACCGGCCCGCGTCGCGGCGGCTCAGGCGGCCTGCGCCGGGTCGTCGACGAGGTTCAGCTCGCCGTCGAGGCCCGAGATCTCGATGATCTTCCTCACGGCGCTTCCACGCTCGGGCCGCACGACGATCAGCCGCGTGCCCGCGCGGCCCGCGCGCGTGTGGGCGGCCACGAGGACGCGGACGCCGCTCGAGTCCATGAACTCCAGGGCGCGCAGGTCGAGGACGACGTCGCCGCTGTCGATGCGGGCCTCGAGCAGCTCCTCGAGCTCGGGCGCGGTGGCGAGATCCAGCTCGCCGCGCAGCGTGAGGTGCGCGCGACCTTCGCGCTCGTGCGCCGCGATCGAGAAGTCTTCTGGCGGCGTGGCCATGGCGGGCATCCTAGTCACCGCAGCCGGAACGCCCCCATCGGCCGGCAACCAACCTGGACAGCGAGCCGGAGGGCCGGCGCGCTGTGCAGCGGACGGGTCCGCTCAGTTGTTCTGGCTGTCCGTCGTCGGCCAGGCCAGGCAGCAGAGATCGTGGAGGAGATCGTCGGTCTCCTCGACGGTCGCGTCGCTGAGCTTGCTGATGTGCTCCTGGATCTGCTCTGGTGAGAAGTTCATGGCCGTCGGTCCCTTCGGGGTTCGGATGGTTGGGTGATCGGCCGTGGCGCCGATCGCTTGAGCACCCGTCGCGGGGCCCGTCCGCCACCGAACACGCCCGAACCGATCAAACGTCCAATCGGGGGAGACGCGCTCAAGGACGGCCGCGGCGCGCCGATACCCGGAGCGTCTCTCCTCTCCCTTCCGTGTGTGTGTGTGTGTTGTGTGTGTTGTGTGTGTGACAGGGCCCGCCGAAAGCGGGCCCTGTCTTGTTCCCGGGCCGTGTCCGTGCCGGCGACAGGCCGGCCGGCCCCCATCGTCTACCGGACTCGCGCCGCGCCGGTGACGGCGCGTGCGCGCGCCTCAAGTTCGCGCCCGCGCCGCCGATCCACCGGGTGTGTCCGCGCTTGCCCCCCGCCCCGGCACCCAGCTCGTCTCCGAGCTGCTCGCCGACGGCGGGACCCGCGCGGTCTACCAGCCCATCGTCTCACTGCCCGACCGGGGGGTCGTGGCATATGAGTCCCTCGCGCGCGGGCCCAAGGGCTCGCCGCTGGAAACGCCGGGCGCCATGTTCGGCGCCGCCGCGCGCGAGGGACTCGTCGGGGAGCTCGACCTCGCGTGCCGCATGGCGGCGCTGCGCGGCGCGCTCGACGGTGGCCTGCGCCCGCCGGCCGCCCTGCTGATCAACGTCGAGCCGGACCAGCTCGACGTCCCGGTGCCGGCCGCCGACGCGCCGCTCCTGCGCCGCGCCGAGGACGAGCTGACGCTCATCGCCGAGATCACCGAGCGCCGCCTGGCCGACCGCCCGGCCGAGCTCCTGCGCGCGGTCGCCGCGCTGCGGACACAGGGCTGGGGCATCGCGCTCGACGACGTCGGCGTCGACTGGCGCTCGCTCGCGATGATGCCCTTCCTGCGCCCGGATCTCGTGAAGCTCGACATGCGGCTCGTCCAGGACCCCTACGGGCCCGACGCCGCCTCCGTCGTGCGCGCGGTCCGCGCCTACGCCGACAGCTCCGGCGCCGAGGTCCTCGCCGAGGGCATCGAGACCGAGGAGCACGAGCGGCGGGCCATCTCCTACGGCGCGACGCTCGGCCAGGGCTGGCTCTACGGCCGTCCGAAGCCGCTCGACGAGCAGCCCGGCGACGCGGCGGTCGCGACGCGCGGCGTGGTCGCGCGGCCCGCGCTCGTCGGGTCGCGGACGCCGGTCGAGGTCGCCGAGGACGCCGGCGCGCGCTTCGACGTCGCGCCGAAGGGCGCCCTGCTCGCGCATTCCGTCGCCATCGAGCGCCGCGCCATCGCCGACCCCGATCCGGTGGTCGTCTTCGGGACCTTCCAGTCGGCCGAGCGCTTCACGCCGGCCACCGCGCGCCGCTACGCCGCGCTCGCGCAGCGCGCGGCGTTCGTCGGCGCGTTCGGCGTCGGCATGGGTCCCGCCCCCGTGCGGGGCGTGCGCGGCGGCGGCCTGCAGGACAACGACCAGCTGGCCGGCGAGTGGAACGTGCTCGTCGTGGGGCCGCACCAGGCGGCGGGCCTCATCGCCCGCGATCTCGGCGACAGCGGCCCCGACATGGAGCGCCGCTTCTCCCACACGCTCATCGAGGACCGCGAGCTCGTGCTGCACGCCGCGCGGTCGCTGATGCTGCGCATCGCCGGCGGCTGATCCGCGCGCCTCAGGCCGTCCGCCGACGCAGCGTCAGCGCGCCGAGGGCGAGCGCAAGGACGATCGCGCCGGCGATCACGGCGACGTCGAGCGTCCCGCGCCCGCCGAGGGCGCCGTCGGCCGCGACACGGTGCAGCGAGTCGTAGGCGTAGGTGAGCGGCAGCGCGTCGGCGGCCACCCGCAGCGCGGCGGCCATGCCCTCGCGCGGCACGAACAGCCCGCAGAGCAGGAGCTGGGGCAGCACGACGGCCGGCAGGAACTGCACCGCCTGGAACTCGGTGGCCGCGAACGCGGAGACGAGCAGCCCGAGCGCCATGCCGAGGAGCGCGTTCGCCACGGCGAGCGCACCGACCGCCCACGCCGATCCGGCGACGTCCAGGCCGAGCAGGCCGAACGCGACGACGCTGACGACGGCGGCCTGGATCGCCGCCAGCCCGGCGAACGCGAGGCCGTAGCCGCCGAGGATGTCCAGCTTGGCGATCGGCATCGTCAGCAGGCGCTCGAGCGTGCCGCTCGTGCGCTCGCGCAGCACCGTGATCGAGCTGACGAGGAACATCGAGAGCAGCGGGAAAAGCCCGACGAGCGGCGCGCCGACCGCGTCGAATTCCTGCGGGCGGCCGTCGAAGAGGTAGCGCAGCAGGGTGATCAGCAGCGCCGGCACGACGATCAGCAGCGCGAGCGTGCGCGGGTCGTGACGCAGCTGCGTGAGCACCCGCGCGGCGACGGCGGCGGTGACGCGCGGGCTCACGCGCGCACCGGCCGGCGTTCGGTGACGAGCGCGACGAACGCGTCCTCGAGATTCTCGTGCCCCGTGCGCCGGCGCAGCCCGTCGGGGGTGTCGGCGACGAGGATCTCGCCGTCGCGCATGAGCAGCAGCCGGTCGCAGTGGCGCGCCTCCTCCAGGCTGTGGCTGGAGACGAGCAGCGTGCGCCCCTCGGCGGCGAGGCGCCCGAACAGCCGCCACAGCTCCACGCGGAGCACGGGGTCGAGGCCGACGGTCGGCTCGTCGAGGACGAGCAGCTCGGGCTCGCCGAGGAGCACCGCGGCCAGCGAGACCCGCGCGCGCTCGCCGCCGGAGAGGTCGCGCACGACCTGCCCCGCGCGGGCCGGGACCGCCACGGCGTCGATCGCCTCGTCGACCTTCGCCTCGGAGGCGCCGAGCGCGCGCGCGAAGAAGCGCAGGTTCTCGCGCACGGTCAGGTCGCCGTACACCGACGGCGCCTGGGTCATGTAGCCCACGCGCGCGCGCAGCCCCGCGCTGCCGGCCGGACGCCCGAGGACGCGCACGTCGCCGCCGGCGATGCGCTGCACCCCGACGATCGCGCGCATGAGCGTCGTCTTGCCGCACCCGCTCGGGCCCATCAGCCCGGTGACCGCGCCCCCCTCCACGTCCAGGGCGGGGCACCGGACGACGTCGCGCCCGCCGCGGCGGATGACGAGATCGCGGATCGCGATGGCCGTCATGAAGTCATCGTACAATGACTTCTTGTGACGAGCAAGGCCCGCACCGGCCGCCGCCCCGGCCCCAACCGGACGCGCGAGGCGATCCTCGACACCGCCCGCCGCGCCTTCGCCGAGCGCGGCTACGACGCGGTGAGCCTCCGCGCGGTCGCCCGCGACGCCGGCGTCGACCCCGCCCTGGTCCACCGCTTCCACGCGTCGAAGGAGCAGCTCTTCATCGCCGCGATGCA
>JAXDHC010000429.1:0-4056 GCA_034664705.1 Solirubrobacteraceae bacterium | reverse complement strand
CTGTGCGCCAACCCGCTCGGGCTCGGCTTCGGGCATCCGATCTACGACCCGATCCACCGGGCGTGCGCGGAGACCGGCCTCGTCCTCACCGTCCACTCCCTGGGCGACGGCGCGGCGGGCGCGGCGGCGTCACCGCTGGCGAGCGGGCGCCCGAACTTCTACTTCGAGTACCACACGGGCGCCGTCGAGGGCGTGATGACGCACCTCATGAGCTTCATCGCCCACGGCGTCTTCGAGCGCTACCCGTCGCTGCGGCTGGTCCTGGACGAGGGCGGCGTCACGTGGCTGCCGTCCTTCCTGCGCCGCCTCGACACGAACTACCGCGGCCTCCGGCGCGAGCTGCCGTGGCTCCGGCGCCTGCCCACCGAGTACTTCCACGAGCACGTCCGCGTCACGACCCAGCCCTTCGAGCTCGAGTCCGGCGGCGACAGCCTCCTGGCCCCGCTCGCGGAGCTCGGCTTCGAGGAGATCCTCATGTTCTCGTCCGACTATCCCCACTGGGACACCGACAGCGTTCTGCAGAATCGTGCGCGGCTGCCGCGCGCGTGGCACGACCAGGTGTTCTGGCGAAACGCCGCCGAGCTCTACGGCCTCCCCGTCGGGGTGCCCGCATGACGGGCGCCGACCACCGCGCCGGCTCCGAGCCCGTCGACGTCTGTGCGGTCGACGCGCTGGCGCCCGGCGAGGTGACGAGCGTGATGGTGGGCGAGCGCCCCGCGGGTGCCGTCCGGATCGGCGATCGCGTCTACGTCTTCAGCGCGCTGTGCCCCCACCGCGGTGGCCCGCTCGTCGCCGGCAAGGTCGCCCACCACCTCGAGGGCGACTGTCCCGGCGACGTCCGCGTCGACCGCGACCGGCCCACCGTCGCGTGTCCCTGGCACGGGTGGGAGTTCGCGCTGGCCGACGGCCGCGCGGTGGCCGACCCCAGCTACGGCATGCGGGTGTACGACGTCGAGGTGCGCGACCGCCGCGTCCTCGCCTGGCCCCGGAGGGCGGCATGATGGCGACCCGCGTGCACGCCCGGCTCGTCGACGAGCTCCACGAGGCCGGCGTCGACTTCGTCGCCTCGCTCCCGGACAGCCGGATCGCCCCGCTCATCGAGGCGGTCGAGGCCGACGACCGCTTCCGCCACGTGGCGCTCTCCCGGGAGGACGAGGGTGTCGGGGTCTGCGCGGGAGCCTGGTTCGGCGGCGCGACGCCGTGCCTGCTGATCCAGAACTCGGGCCTGCTCGAGTCGGTCAACGATCTCGTGACGCTGTCGATCTTCTCCCAGGTCCCGCTGCTGCTCGTCGTCGCCTACCGCGGCTATCTCGGCGAGGCGCACTGGTACCACGGGCCGGTCGGCCGGGTCACCGAGGCCGTGCTCGACGCGCTGTCGATCCCCTATGCCGTGGCCGACGACCCCGACGGGGTGGGGACCACGCTCGCGCGCGCGCGGCTGCTGGCCGAGACCTCGAGCCATCCCGTCTGCGTCCTGCTCACGCTCAACGCACTGGAGGGCGGCCATGCGCCGGATTGACCTGCTGCGCCGGATCGCGCCGGTCGTCGGCGACGACCTCGTGATCTGCAACCAGGGCGGAAACAGCCAGGACTGGCACGAGATCCGCCCGGCGAACAACTTCTACCTCCAGCACGCGATGGGCTCGACCACGGCCATCGCGCTCGGGCTCGCCATGGCCCGGCCCGACGAGCGCGTCTGGGCGTTCGAGGGCGACGGCGGGATGTTGATGAACCTCGGCCTGCTCGCCGTGCTGGCCAATGCGCGCCCGGCCAACCTCAAGGTGATCATCTTCGACAACGAGAACCACGAGTGCGGCGGGCCGTATCCGACCATGACGGCGAGCACGGTGGACCTCGCGGCCACCGCGCGCGCATGCGGATGGGCCGACGCGCGGCTGGAGACGGCCGAGGACGGCTTCGTCGATGCCGTCGGCGCGCTGGCGGACTCCGGCGATCTGGGCCTCGTCGTCGTGAAGGTCGACGTCGGCACCGACGGGGCGCCGATGACCATCGACGCCGTCGAGGGCAAGTTCCGCTTCGTGCGCGACGTCGAGCGCAAACTCGGCATCGAGATCATCCACGCTCCCGAGCACTACTCGACGACGTTCTGATGACCGCGACGAGCACGGAGGGTCAGGACGTGGTCATCGCCGCGCCGGAGCTCCAGCGATACCTCGCGGCGATCGCCGCCGCGCTCGGCGCGCCGGACCCGATCGCCGAGCGCGTCGCGTCGTCGCTCGTGGCGGCCAACCTCGCGGGGCACGACTCGCACGGAGCGCTGCTGCTGCCGTACTGGGCCGAGTTGGTGGACCGCGGCCAGATCCGCGTCGACGCGGTGCCCGAGGTGGTGCTGGACCGCGGGGCCGTCGTGACCATCGACGGCCGGTTCGGCTTCGGCCCGGTCGCCGGGCACATGGCCGTCGAGGTCGCAAGCGAGCGCGCCCGCGCGCATGGCGTGTCCTGCGTCCTGGCCCGCAACGTCAACCACGTCGGGCGCCTCGGCGAGTTCACGTCCGCCCTGGCCGAGCGCAACCAGGTCGCGCTGATGCTGGTCAACTGCCAGGGCTCGGGGCAGCTGCTCGCGCCGTTCGGCGGGGTCGAGCGCCGCCTGACGAACAACCCGATCTCGATCGCGGCGCCCGGCGGCACGGACCCGGTGCTGCTCGACATGGCGCTGAGCGTCGCCGCCGAGGCGAAGGTCTGGCTCGCGAAGGCGCGCGGGCAGCGCATCCCCGAGGACTGGGTCGTCGACGCCGCGGGGCGGCCCAGCACCGAGCCCGACGACCTGTTCGCCGGCGGGGCGCTGCTGCCGCTCGGCGGCCGCGCGGGCGGACACAAGGGCTACGGCCTGATCGTGCTCGTCGACATCATCGCGGGCATCCTCAGCGGCGGCGGCGTGTGCCGGCCCGATCCGCCCGAGGACTTCTCGAACGCCTTCGCGCTGTTCACGCTCGACGTCGGGCCGGTGTGCGACGACGCTGCGTACGCCGCCGAGCTCGGGCGCCTGCGCGACCACGTCACGGGCGCCACGCCGGCGCCGGGCGTCGACGAGATCCTCTTCCCGGGGGACACGGAGGCGCGGGCGCGCGCAGCGCGGACGGCGGCCGGCATCCCGATCGAGGCCGGGACGTGGGCGCAGCTCGCCGAGCTGGCCCAGCGCGCCGGCGTGCCGATCCAGCCGGCGTGACGCGCCCGACGCCGGCCACCGCGCGGTAGGCGCATGCGGCGTCGTGTCACCTATTCGCGGAACGTGACGTTGTCGCTTTCGCGGTCGTGTGTGTCGCATTGCAAGTACTGCGCGTTTGCGACGCATCGGGCGCATCTGCATGAGCCGGCTGCGGTGGAGGCGTTGATCGATGGTGCGGCGCGGCGGGGCGTGAAGGAGTTGTTGGTGTTGACGGGCGATGATCCGGGGCATCTGCCCGGGGTCCGCGCGCGGTTGGCCGAGTTGGGGTTCGCGGATTTCGTGGGGTATGTGGTGTGGGCGTGTGAGCGCGCGTTGGAGCGGGGGTTGTTGCCGCACACGAATTTGGGGGTGTTGTCGCGGGAGGATCTTTCGCGGTTGCGGGAGGTGACGGCGTCGCAGGGGCTGATGTTGGAGTCGTTGCGGTCTGATCTGGTGGCGCATCAGGGGTCGCCGACGAAGGATCCGGGGTTGCGTCTTGCGACGATCGGGGTGGCGGGGGAGCTGCGGATTCCGTTTACGAGCGGGATCCTGGTCGGGATCGGGGAGTCGGCGGAGGATCGGGTGGCGGCGCTGGAGGCGTTGGCCGAAGTCCATGGGCGGTTCGGGCATGTGCAGGAGGTGATCCTGCAGAACTATGTGCCGCATCGGCGTTATTACGGTGAGGAGCCGGCCGAGATCGCGACGGAGGCGGCGGAGGCCTATTGGCGCTCGGGTCTGCATGGGGGCCCGGCGGTTCCGGCGCCGGGGTGGTCGTCGCCGGTTTCTTTGGAGGACATGAAGCGCCTCGTCGCCGAGGCGCGGCGGTTGCTGCCGGGTGTGGGGGTGCAGGTCCCGCCGAACCTGGCGGAGTGGTGGCCGGAGTTGGTGGC
>JAXDHC010000428.1:0-3239 GCA_034664705.1 Solirubrobacteraceae bacterium | reverse complement strand
ATCGCCTGCGGCGCCGACGCCGTCATGATCGGCTCGCCGCTCGCCCGCGCCTACGAGGCGCCGGGCCACGGCTACCACTGGGGGATGGCGACGTTCCATCCGTCCCTGCCGCGCGGCGCGCGCGTGCAGACCGTCCAGAACGGCACGATCGAGGAGATCCTCACCGGGCCTGCGCACGAGAACGACGGCACGTTCAACCTCATGGGCGCGCTGCGGACGTCGATGGCGACCTGCGGCTACAAGGACCTCGCCGAGTTCAACCGGGCGGAGCTGATGATCGCCCCGGCGCTGCAGACCGAGGGCAAGGCCCTGCAGTCTGCGCAGGGCGTCGGGATGGGCAGCCGCGGCGCGGCCGCCACGGCGCACCCGGGCGCTGACAACGGCGCCGTCGAGAAGACCCCGGCCCTCTCGGAGGCCTGACCCTGCGGACGGCCGGCGTCGCCGGGACGCGCGTGGCCCGCTCGCGGGCCACGGGCCGCCCCGTGGGCGGCGCCGGGCCCCGCCACGCCGATCGCCCGCGGGCGACGCGCGCAACCGGAGGAGCTGGATGACCGAGCACGGGATCGTCACCGAGGCGACGGCCGCGACCGAGCTGGTCGACGAGTCGCCGCGGCCGGAGGTCCCGCACGCCGTCGACGAGGTCGTCGTCCTCGACTACGGCGGCCAGTACTCGCAGCTCATCGCCCGCCGCGTCCGCGAGTGCGGCGTCTTCAGCGAGCTGCTGCCCCACCACGTCGGCGCGGAGGAGGTCGCGCGCCGGCGCCCGAAGGGCCTGATCCTCAGCGGCGGTCCCGCGTCGGTGTACTCCGACGGCGCTCCCAGCCTCGACCCGGCGCTGCTCGAGCTCGGCATCCCGGTCCTCGGCATCTGTTACGGCATGCAGCTGCTCGCCCGCTCGCTCGGCGGTCGCGTCGAGGGCGCCGAGGTGGGAGAGTTCGGGCGGTCCACGCTCGCCGTGCGCGAGCACGGGCGCCTCTTCGCCGGGCTGCCGGCGGAGCAGACGTGCTGGATGTCGCACCGCGACAGCGTCTTCGAGGCGCCGCCGGGGTTCACGGCGCTCGCATCGTCGACGGAGTCGCCGGTGGCCGCGTTCGAGTCCGTCGAGCGCGACGTCTACGGGATCCAGTTCCACCCCGAGGTCGTGCACACGCCCTTCGGCCAGGACATCCTCAAGACCTTCCTGCGCGACGTCTGCGGCTGCGACATGCGGTGGTCGGCGGCGTCGATCGTCGAGGAGCAGATCGCGCGCGTCCGCGCGCAGGTCGGCGACGGCAAGGTGATCTGCGGGCTCAGCGGCGGGGTCGACTCGTCGGTCGCGGCGCTGCTCGTGCACCGCGCGATCGGCGACCAGCTGACGTGCGTCTTCGTCGACCACGGGCTGATGCGCAAGAACGAGGGCGAGCAGGTGATCTCGGCCTTCCGCGACCGCTTCCAGATGCCGCTGGTCGCCGTCGACGCCGAGGAGCGCTTCCTCGACAAGCTGCACGGCGTCACCGATCCGGAGACGAAGCGCAAGCTCATCGGCGCCGAGTTCATCCGCGTCTTCGAGGAGGAGGCCGCGAAGCTCGCCGAGGGCGGCGAGGGCGCGAAGTTTCTCGTGCAAGGCACGCTCTACTCGGACGTCATCGAGTCCGGCGGCGGCACCGGCGCCGCGACGATCAAGTCCCACCACAACGTGGGCGGGCTGCCGGAGGACCTCGAGTTCGACCTCGTCGAGCCGCTGCGAGCGCTCTTCAAGGACGAGGTGCGCGCGGTCGGCGCCGAGCTGGGGCTGCCCGAGCGCCTGGTGTGGCGCCAGCCGTTCCCCGGCCCCGGCCTGGCGATCCGCATCGTCGGCGGCGAGGCGACGAAGGAGCGCCTCGACGTCCTGCGCGACGCCGACTTCATCCTCCAGGACGAGATCCGCAAGGCCGGGCTGTATCGCGAGCTGTGGCAGTCCTTCTGCGTGCTGCCCGACATCCGGACCGTCGGCGTCCAGGGCGACGAGCGCACCTACGGAAGCGTGATCGTCATCCGCGCCGTCACGAGCGACGACGCGATGACGGCGGACTGGGCGCGCCTGCCCTACGACCTCCTCGAGAAGATCGCCTCGCGCATGATCAACGAGCTGCGCGAGGTCAACCGGGTCGTGCTCGACATCACGAGCAAGCCGCCCGGCACCATCGAGTGGGAGTAGGGCGGCCGGCCGCCTGACCGCTCTCGCCGCCCGCGGAGGGATCAGATCAGACCGCGGTCACGGGGCGAGGCGCAGCAGCTCGCCCTCGCGGGCCGCGGGCATCTCCGCCGGGCGCACCTCGGCCAGCCAGTCGGGCAGGCGCCCCTCGCCGCCGTCCCGCAGCCACGCCCACACGTCGGCCACCGTCTCGGCCACCGGCCGGCAGCGCAGGCCCGCGGCGGCGGCGCGATCGGCGGCCACGCGCCACGTGCCCGCCATGTCGCTCTCGGGCGCCCACAGCGGCAGCTCGGTCCACGGCTCGACGCCCGCCGAGACCAGCGCCTCGTCGGGGATCCAGCGCAGGCGTGCGCCCGATCCGGTGGCCGCGACCGCCGCCTCGAGCACCTCGCCCAGGGTCGTGCGACCGGCGGGCGCGGTGGCGTTGAAGACGCCGCCGCGGCGCTGCTCGGCAAGGTCGACGAACCAGGTCGCGAGGTCGCGCACGTCGACGAGCTGGACGGTGCGGGCAGGGTCGCCCGGCGCGGGCACGTCGCCGCCGCGCGCAATCCGCCGCACCCACCACGGCAGGCGGAAGACGTTGTCGTGCGGCCCGCAGAGCAGGCCCGCGCGCAGATGCGCGACGCGGCCCGGCATCGCGGCCTCGGCCGCGCGCTCGGCCTCGGCCTTCTTGGCGCCGTAGTCGTCGCCGTCGGTCCACACGGGGCTCTCCTCGCTGACCGGCTCGGCCGGCCAGCCGGGGTAGACGTTGCACGTCGAGACGAAGCCGAGGTGCTCGACGACCCCGGCGAGGCGGCCGGTCGACGCCTGCACGTCCGCGGGCTCGTAGCCGGACGTGTCGATCGCCGCGTCCCAGCGCCCGCCGTCGAGGACGGCCAGGTCGCCGCTGCGGTCGGCGAGGAGGTGCTCGGCCTCGGGGAACAGGTCCGCGCCGTGCCGGCCGCGGTGCAGGAGCGAGATGTCGTGGCCGCGGGCGAGGGCCTCCGCGGCGATGTGGCGGCCGAGGAAGACCGTGCCGCCGAGCGTCAGCAGGCGCATGAAACGCAACCTAGCAGTTGCGTTTACG